>CADBMH010000381.1 GCA_902795705.1 uncultured Lachnospiraceae bacterium
CTCCATCGACTGCCTCCCTTCCTGCCGAAATAATAACTTCTATAACCTTACTCAGATCGTTCTGCCTCTCCTGCTGCCGAATTATCTGTCTCACCTGTCTCACCTGTCTGCCCTTCTCCTAAAGCTTCATCCTGATTCGCACCCGAATCCCCGCTATCCTGTGCTCCCTCATAGGAGTAGGCCCAAAGTGCCTTCATCTGGCCAAAAACCGTATCAAAGTCCCACTCCTTTTCAGAATGTGCCTTATTGTTCGGATCATTGACAAGCAGCATTTCATCATCGGTAATCCCACGCAGCACGATAAAATGTCCTTCCGAAGTAAAATCTCCCGGTTTCATGCTGCAGATAAGCGGATGCCCGCTTTTTAAACGCTCCTTGACCGTATCTGCCTTCAAGTCAAGCTTCTCTACAGACAATCCTAAATTCTCGGCTCCTGTCGTCATCAAAGTCCATGAAGTTCCGGCATCTGCAGTATAATAATCCTTTTCCGTACAATAATCCGCCATTTCAGCAGGTGACATATCACTCTTTTCCGTGAGGCCTGTATAGACCATAGACATACAAGTCGGTCCGCAGCCATCAATCGCTACAATACTGTTTCCATACTTCACATATCCCCATCTTTTATCCCACTGGATAAAAAGCGGTACCACCTGACTCATTTCTTCCTCTGTAATCTCCCCGCTTGCCTTGTCATCATCCACATGCTTCAGATAATCACTGACAAAATCAATTGTCTCCGGATTTTTGATTGCCAGACGTAAAATTTCCTTCGGATATCTGGACATGCTGATTAAAATATCATCTACCTGATCATAGTCCTTACGCATGGTAAAAAGCTTTTTATAAATCCCCTCATATCCCTCCGGAATATCCACCACAAGAGGGGTTTCTTTTGGTTTTTCCGCTGCTTCCTTCTTTGTGCCTCCTCCTGAGACAACATGCACGATTCCGCGTATGCCGACAAAAACCAGGGCTAAAAATAACAAAGCCACCACACCGGTCACTGCACGCACAATGTAAACCTTCCTTCTCCGTTTTCTCATTCGAATTTTTTTTCTCAAATAGCGTCTGTACGCTATTTCCTCCTCCGGTGTCCTCTGTTCCATAAAACTCCTCCCTTTCCGCCATGCTGTGAGCGTAATCAATCACAATCCAAGGCCATCAGTTTTTCCATTAATCTATCAAACTGCTCTGAAGTCAGATGTTCTTCTTCAAAGTCATCGGTAATCAGCTCCTCTAATTCATCCCAGGCGTACTCACTCTTTCCTTCTTCAAACCGCTTAAGTTCTTCCTCGTATTTCTGAAACATTTATAACCTCATTTCCTTTCCCTGCAGTTCAACTCTTGGTCTGCTCTGCATAAATTTCCTTAATCTTCTCTGTTACTCTTTCCTTGGAATGTCCGTCTAACGCATCTAAAAAATATGTTTTAAATCGACTGACGTGTTTTTCATCATGCGGATATTCTCCGGAAAGGATATTTTTTGTTTCCGCGATCAATGTATCAAACTTGCTCACCTTGACTCCCGGCGCAAAAGCAGAAAAGTCAAAATAAAAGTCTCTCTCCCTGATATACTCATCCAGGTCAAACACATAAAAAAGCATCGGAATATCTAACAGGGAGGCCTCAAAAATACAAGAGCTGTAATCTGTGATCAAAAGAGAGGTAATAAATAATATATCATTAATATTCTCTTTCTCACTCAAATCCAAAACCCTGTCCTGTAACCTCGGGGAATAATAAAAGCTGCTTTTCACAAAAGGATGATTCTTCAAAACAAGAACCATATCCTTCGGCATGGTATCCATAAAAGAATCCACGATAAACCGCTCCTTCGGATAATATGCAGTCTTATTTCCTGTTCCCCGGAAGGTCGGTGCAAAAAGTACCACCCGCTTATCCCTTAGAACTGGATACTTTTTATAGAGCCTTTCCGTGACGCTTTCCCTATAGGTTTTATCAAAAAAAATATCTGTGCGGGGTACTCCCAAAGGAAGCACCTTGTCCGGCGATATACCAAAAGCCTCACTGTAAAACGGCACCATTTCCTTTCCGCTGACAAATGCATACGAATAATTTCTATGATTTCTGGTATTCTGTTCCAGATGCTCTACCTTGCCAAACTCAGAAAGCCCAAACATCTTAAAAGCACCACACGCGTGCCACAACTGGATCAATTTGGTTTCTTCCCTTAAATCTATGGCTCCGAGCTGCGGATAAAAATCCTCCAAAATGATCACTTTGGCACTGGCAGTCAGCTTCGCAGTCTGAGCAATTTTGGAGAAAGGCAGCTTATGAATCGGTCTTGAATCAATCACTTCCTCGTATGAAATTCCGGCGCTTCGCATCTGCGACCTTATTAAATCCAGATTTCCACCCGTTTCACAAATCCTCTCTGATAAAAAAAGGACAAGCTCCGGCTTTTTGATTTTTTTAACCATATGCTTATATTTATGCTTAAAATAGTTTGTCTTAAACTCCCTGATGCTGTATCCGAAGCCGCAAATATGCTTCACCAGACCGTGGGCATGGTAAAAGATTGCTTTTTTCCCTTTTTTCTCGTTGTCAAGATAAGGAGATTTTTTATATCCCCGGATCACAAAATATCCGTCTAACAGCCACAGCGGAAGCAGAAGAGTCAAAAAAAGATATTCTGCTCCCCGAAAAATCTGATAGCCGACCGACTTCTTTTTGGGATGTAGCAAAAAATACTCCCCATCTAAGTCAAGCTTTTCCGGAAGCAGATACCATACTCCCTCATTATCACAGTATTCAAAATAAAGCTGTACCTGTTTCTTCGCATCCTCTTTACAAAATCTGAAAAACACATATTCAAGCGCAATCCTTGCCTCAATCTGAAAAAAAGTTCCCATATCACTCGTAATGCATCTGGCATCAACCGGAAATCTCCGCTGCATATTTCCTAATTGAAACACGATCACAATACGCAGTTTATTGTTGAC
>CADBMH010000382.1 GCA_902795705.1 uncultured Lachnospiraceae bacterium
AATGTTCCCTTTCCGTCATAGGCTGCCGCACTGTAGCCTAAATCTGTCCCATCATATTCTTTCGAATACAACAGCTGTTCTCCTTCTAAGATAAAGAAAAGACCGTTTTGCGTCACACCACTGACCATATCCTGTCCCAGGTAATTCAGATTATACACACAGGTAATCTGAGAAAGCTCCCGATATACAAATACCTTTCCGTCCTGATCAATACTGCATAACTCCGCTGCCGTACTCACATAAATTTTCCCATCCTCTCCCTCACAGACAGACCGGACGGAATTTGCAGAAAGCCCTTCTTTTGTGGAGTATAAAGAA
The DNA here is from genome assembly GCA_902795705.1 of uncultured Lachnospiraceae bacterium. Taxonomy (GTDB): domain Bacteria; phylum Bacillota; class Clostridia; order Lachnospirales; family Lachnospiraceae; genus Butyribacter. The sequence goes on from CADBMH010000382.1 coordinate 319, forward strand.
ACCCTTTTCGTCTTCCTGTCATAGGAAAATACACCACTGTCATTCGTGCCAAGCCACAAGATTCCCTTGCTGTCCTCGAACAGATAGGTCACATTACTGATCCTCTTGTCTATGTTCATCTTAACAAACTGAGCACCGTTATAACGATAAAGTCCGGAATATGCCCCTACCCAGATATAGCCATCATCTGTCTGGGCTATCGTATTGATTTCTGCAGAAGCAAGACCATCCTCTTCCCCATAAAGTACAGACATATATTCTGAATTAATATCTGCAGCCAAAGCTGACTTTGCAGGAAATCCCATAGAGCAGGCAGAAACAAGGATGCAAAACAGGATCATATTTGCTGCTTTTGCTCCATCTACCTGTAAAAACATTTTCTTTTTAAACAAAAACAGAATAAGCATAACAATCAGCATACTAAGCGCCTTATCCGGCATACTGATAAACAGGCCTCCCAAGATGCAGCGAACCAGTCCGACATTAATATACGGAGAAAGCATTTCTACCAGTGCATCTCCCCACGGGTTGCCTATATATCCATGATTGAAAAGCATATTGAGCGGTGTCGATACCACAACCATGATAAGTCCCGCATAGATAGAAGCCGCAACAACCGGAAACGCCGCAATCTTGCGGTCATGCGGAAACAGCCTGCCTACGGCAAGTCCCCCCGCGACGCTGACAATGGCAAACCAGATCTGCCCCGGCATAAAGAAATTCAAAACAATATTATATACAAGTCCTGTCACAGCCCCACCCAAAGGTCCTAAGAGCACGGCACACAAAAAAGTCCCGATACAATCTAACCAAAACGGCATGGATACACTGTTCGAGAACCATCTTCCACAAAGATCAATTAAAATCCCTGCAATCAGTATTATTATATTTTTCAGATTCGGCGAAAAAAGCCATTTCTCTTTCCATTCTTCCGTAAACTTCATAAACTCCCCCCACTCTTTTCATTGATTACTCACTTTGCCTTTGCGAATATTTTAGCACAATTTCCATAGAATGGCAAAAGGTCCGAAAAACCGAAGTTCTTCGAACCCTTTACTGTGATCTATAGTTTATTGTAGTACGCTATTTTATCTTGATTTTAATGGTCTGTACCGTCTTTTTATAATTTCCCTTTGCATCAACGGTCAGCTTCAACTTATAGGTTCCTTTTTTCGCCCCCTTTTTCACAGTAACCTTTCCTACGGAAGAAACCTTTATAAATTTCTTTTTCCCTTTTGTAACGGTATAAGTTACTTTTCCTCCATCGGATGCCTTGATTACAGAATAAGAAACTGCCTTTTTCTTGATCGTCTTATATTTGATCGTCTTATTCACATTCTTAAAGGAAACGCTCTTTAAATTCTGTGTATTATTATTACTGTTATCATCATTCTGACTATCACTGCCGGAATTGTTTCCTGTGCCGGAATCATTGTTATTCCCTGCTCCGGAACCGTTATCACTATTGTTTCCGCTGTTGTCACCTGTGCCGGAACCATTTCCGCTGTCATTATTTCCTGTGCTGTTATCCACATTTTCTCCGGTCTCCGTCGTTTCGGTGATGCCATCCGCCGGACTGCCAGAAGTATACTTTGTGCTGCCTACCGTCAGTGTATGTCCGTTATAGTTGATCTTTCCTGTCCCGGAAAGAGAAGAAACGGTCGTATCCCCTGACAATACCCAGATTGCACTGTCGCTCATCGTCACATTGACTGTTCCCACAGAGGTAGAAATCGAATTTCCATCTCCATCGGAAATCTCTCCGCTTACCTTTCCGTTTAACACAGAGGTTCCGGAAAGCTTTAGATTCAAAATAGAATTCTCTCCTACCAGAATGCTGCCGTTCAGTGTCTGATTTGATGCATTTAAGGTGGCAATATTACTTCCACCGCTCCATCCGTCATCACAAACGGAGATCAAAACATTTCCACTGTCCTCATTCACAATCTTCGCACCCGTTAAATTGATCACTGCATTCGTATTCGTCACATGAAAAACATGTCCGTTTTTACTGGTCAATGTACCACCGGTCATCGAAAATTCCGAAGTTCCCGAATCCGCATCCCCTGACATCGACTGATAGATCATGATCGTGTCATAAAATTTGGCATTGCTGTTTCTCTTGCTGTTATTGACCGTCATATTGCAATTCGTTAATTTAATCGAATTTTTTCCTTCAATGCAGACACCCTCTGACTGGTTAGAAACCAATGTCGCATCACTTACGGAAATATCCGCTGTCGAATAAATAACCGGAGATCCGAGTCCGTTCGAGGTATAGCTTCCACCTGTTACATTCACCGTACCGCCGCCTCTGTCTGTACGGATCGGTGCGGAAGATCTTCCACTTGTCTCTACCGTCAGATTCTTCGCATTCGTCACACCTCCGCCGGTCGTCATGATTCCACCACTCCCGCCGCCGGTTGTCGTAATCTTCGTATCCGTGATATTGACTGTGGTTCCATCACCTGCCGTACTATTCTGTGCACCGTTTCCGCCATAGGAGAAAACACCGTTCGCCCCCTCTGCAGAAGAAGTAATCGTACCGCCGGTAATCGTGGTCGTACCGCCGCCCTTTACCAAAACCGTGGCATTCTGTCCGTAAAAGTTACAATTGTCTCCACCATCGGAATCTCCTGTTTTCGTCACCGTCGGATTTGTGATCGTGACCGCATCCGAGGTATCAATGAGAAGTGCACTCTCATCTGATGTTGTGGAAGCATAAGTCTTATCCGATTCTGTCTTGGCAGAATTGATCGTATTTGCGCCGCTGTATGTAACACTGCTTGAAGAGCTTCCGCCGCCAGGACCTCCTCCATTGCCATCCGGTGGTGTTCCTCCCTGTCCGCCGGATTCTCCCCCCGGAGGTGTTCCACCCGGTCCGTCTGCAAGTGTTGTCCCTGCCGGTGCAAGTACAAGTGCTCCGGCAAGAGCAAGTGCCATCATACGCTTTGCCAATCTTTTCTTTCTCATAAAAAACTCCCCTTTCCTTGTCGTACCTTCTTCCCTAAAATGCCATAAATTTGTCCATGCCTTTTGGACATAACTCAAATTGCGAGGCAATTTGCAACATAAATGCGCCAGCATTTATGTTGTCATGGTTTTAAATGAGAACCTCTGACTTGCTTCGAGTATACATGATGGAAAAGGAAATTTCCAGTACCCCCGGGCAGATATCACAAAGATTTCACAATTTGGCTCACCCTGAACGTTTTCCCTCGCTACCCCTCGCTCCGGTTCACCAGATAGATTCCGGCACTTACAAATACCAGAGCAAGTAAGCAGAACAGATTGATATTTTCCGTTTCGTTTAAAAAGAGTGCCGAAAGAAGGACACCGAAAACCGGAGTGCAAAAGCCCCAGATCGCCACCCCGGATACCGGATGATACTTTAAAAGAATTCCCCACAGTGTATAGGCAAAAAAAAAAAAAAATGCCAGATAAAGAAGAAGAACCGCCCCGGAAACACTCCCTACAGACAGTCTCCCACCTGATAAAGTTCCCCATACGGTCATCACCACTCCTCCCGTAAAGAACTGATATCCGCTTAAGATGACCGGATTTTCCTTTTCACCGAATATTTTGATCAATACCGAGGATACCGCATAGCACAGGGAAGAGATTAAGATAAAACCCTCCCCGTTCCACCGGAAAGCGATTCCTGTACTGTTCCCCGCTGTACTGACTAAGATCACTCCGAAAAATCCAAGGAGCATGCCGAAGATCTTATCCATGTTCAGAGCTTCCTTTCGAAAGAGCAATGCCGCGAAAAGGATTGCAAAAAAAGTACCACTTCCGTTGATGATCGAAGAACTGACTCCCGATGCGTGCGCAAGTCCCCAGTAGAAAAAGAGATATTGGAGTATGGTCTGAAAAAGGGACAGGATCAAAACCTTCGGAACAGCCTGCTTCCCCGGAAGAAGCACGCGGCGGCTTAATATACTTCCGAAAAGAATCACCAGAATCCCCGCCATAGAAAAACGACATCCCGCAAAAAGAATCTGCGATGCCGTATCCCCTGCATCAATCCCAAATATCCGATACCCTGTCTTAATGCATGGAAAAGCACTTCCCCACAGCAGACAGCAGAGAAGTGCGCCTATACATGCATACCTTTTTTTATAGTACCACATCTGAGATATGATATTCGCCCGCCGCAATTTTTTCTTTCAGTTCCTCGATCTTCATCGGCTTCCCGTAAAGATAGCCCTGCAGTCTTTCACAGCCGATGCTTAAGAGAAATTCGGACTGTTCCTCCGTTTCAACACCCTCTGCCAGCGTCCGCATACCGATTTTCCCTGCCATATTGATAATGCTGTCTATGATGATACCGGATTTATCATTTTGATTAAAGTTCGCGAGGAACTTCATATCGATCTTCATGACATCAAAGCTGTAATCCTTCAGTGAATTTAAAGAAGAATAGCCGGAACCGAAGTCATCTAACCAGATTGCATAGCCCTTTTCCCGGAGTGAATTGATTGCCCGGTCCAAAACCCCCAGATCATCTACCAATGCGCTTTCTGTCACCTCAACATGAAGATAATCCTTTGAAATATTATATTTCTGTACAAAGCCGTCCAAAATCCCTACGGCATCCATCAGTTCAAAATCCAGTCTCGAAAAGTTCAGGGAAACCGGAACCACCTTATTCCCTGCATCCAGGTTTTCCCTGATATCCCGGCATACCGTTTCAAAAATGCAGGTATCTAACTTATGGATCTGCCTCTGCTCTTCCAGAACAGGGATAAAATCTCCCGGAGAGAGAAAGCCGTATTTCGGATCGATCCATCTGGCAAGTGCCTCACACCCGCACAGCTCCCCGTCCTTTGACCAGACCACCGGCTGGTAGAATACTTTAATATACCCGTTTTCCACTGCCTTATCAATTGTATTGACAATATATTGTTTCTTGTGGAATTTTTCATCGACCTGCTCATCGTATTCCTTATAATCCTTATCATACATCTTTTTGATCAGGCCACAGGCATATCTCGCCTTGTCTCCCGCGAGACGCGGATCGATCTCTCCGGACACCGGAATATACCCGCCTACCTTCAGTCCTAAGTTTACCTCATCCTGATAATTCCGCACATAATTTCTGATTGTCTCGATCCGTTCTCTTGCACCTGCCCGCTCTGTATAGACCAGAAAATGATCGTCAGACTGTCTGGTTACGACAGAATCAGCAAAAACCGTATCAATCTTTTTCGCAACCTGTATCAGAAAATCACAGCCCCGCTCAAACCCGTACTGGTCATTATAGCTTTTAAAATTCTCAATATCCAGATATAAGAAGATCTTTTCCGACAGCCTCTCCGCTTCCTGCTTCAAAAGCTCCCCTGTCTTCTCCACGAAGTAATTCATGTTCTTGATTCCGGTGATATCATCCTCAACCGCGATCTTCTCCAAATGCTTATTCATTGCTTCTAAACTCTCCGCCTTCGTTGCCTCCTTCATCCGCTGATGATAAAAGCTGAAGCTGACCATGAGAGCTGCAATGAAATAACAGAAATAATTGATCAGATCCCCCTCTAAAAATTCTCCCCTCGCCTTCAGAGCCATACTATAGAAGGCGATAAATGTACCGCTTAACAGCAGAAACGAAATATACGGTCTCCAGACTAAGAGCGTGCACACAAAAATCTCCATTGTTAAAAAGGTAAGGATCTGCCCGCCCGTTGCATAGCTGACAGAGGATATGTACATACCGAACCACAGGCAGATTGCTGACAAAAGGATGATAAGCACCAGACCTGTAAGCCGGTTTTCCGTCTTTCCCTTCAGATAACGGACTGCAAACACCAGCATGACCACGCCGCCGGCAAGCAGCAGACAATACGAATAAAAATGTGTAATGATCCAGTGAAAGTCTCTGGATTCATCACTCAAGATGACATACTTGATCAAAGTCCGCAGAATCATCCATGTCTCTAATATGATAACAACTACAGACATATAGACACTGGCTCTGATATTTGCATCCCCGTAATAATTCTTCACATATTCACTATGTTTACCAAGTCCCATCCAGTTTTTCGCCCTGTTCCACATAAGCTCCTTCTCACTTTCTATAATAAATACATTAAAATTCTTATCATTCTGCCGCATCTTTCTCCATTATAGTCCTGCTGCCTGTAAATCACAACATTTTTCTCATCATTCTTACTAAAATCGTTACTGTTCACGACTTCGCTGCTCCGGTAATCCCCGAAAGGCTATTGCATGAATGGTAACCTAATATCCATTCCATCTACACCTCACCAAATGACATGCAACGCACCGCTATTGTGCAGTTGCAGGAGAAAAATCACTCTGATTTTCAGTTCTTTACAAAAATTAAAAATATAGTAGATTATTTCCTCTGTTTAATGTTATAATATTACACAGAAAAAATGCTAGCTGCGAGAACAGCGAAAGATAACCGATAGGAGGATAATTATGGCAAAAAGAACCGACATTCACAAGGTACTGATCATAGGCTCCGGTCCGATTGTCATCGGACAGGCTTGTGAGTTTGATTATTCCGGCACCCAGGCATGTAAAGCATTAAGAAGCCTCGGCTATGAGATTGTCTTAGTCAACTCCAATCCGGCTACGATCATGACCGATCCGGAGATGGCTGATGTGACCTATATTGAACCATTGAATACAAAGAGACTTGAACAGATCATTGCAAAGGAAAGACCGGATGCACTCCTGCCGAACCTGGGCGGACAGTCAGGTCTTAATCTTTGTGCAGAGCTTTATAAAGAAGGCATTCTGGATAAATATAATGTACAGGTAATCGGTGTACAGGTCGATGCGATCGAACGCGGCGAAGACCGCATCGAGTTTAAAAAGACCATGGAAAGCCTCGGTATCGAAATGGCGCGAAGCCAGGTTTCGTACAGTGTCGAAGAAGCTTTGTCGATCGCCGATGAATTAGGCTATCCAGTCGTACTCCGCCCTGCCTATACGATGGGCGGCGCCGGCGGCGGACTGGTCTATAACAAAGAAGAACTGAAAACCGTTTGTGCCAGAGGACTGCAGGCAAGTCTGGTCGGCCAGGTGCTTGTCGAAGAATCTGTCATCGGCTGGGAAGAGCTTGAATTAGAGGTTGTCCGCGACAAGGATGGAAATATGATTACCGTCTGCTTCATCGAGAATGTCGATCCGATGGGCGTACATACCGGTGATTCCTTCTGTACCGCCCCGATGCTTACGATTTCCGAAGATACGCAAAAGCGCTTACAGGAGCAGGCATATAAGATTGTGGAGTCCATTCAGGTCATCGGCGGTACAAATGTTCAGTTTGCCCACGATCCGAAGACAGACCGTATCGTTGTCATTGAGATCAATCCGCGTACCTCCCGCTCCTCCGCTCTCGCTTCAAAGGCGACCGGCTTCCCGATTGCCCTTGTATCCGCGAAGCTGGCAGCCGGTATGACACTTGCTGACATTCCCTGCGGCAAATACGGAACATTAGATAAATATAAACCCGATGGCGACTATGTCGTAGTCAAATTCGCACGCTGGGCGTTTGAAAAGTTCAAAGGCGTCGAAGACCATTTAGGAACCCAGATGCGCGCGGTCGGCGAAGTCATGAGCATCGGAAAAAATTATAAAGAAGCCTTTCAAAAGGCAATCCGTTCTCTGGAAAAAGGACGCTACGGCTTAGGTCATGCCCTCAATTATGATAAACTCGCTCTGGAAGACTTATTGCTGCTTTTGATCACACCTTCGAGCGAACGCCATTTCATCATGTATGAAGCCTTACGGAAAGGTGCCACGATAGAAAAAATCCACGAGATTACCAATGTAAAGCCTTATTTTATCGAACAGATGAAGGAGCTTGTCGAGGAGGAAGAAAAGCTTTTAACATATAAAGGAACCGTACCACCTGTGGAAGCCTTGACACAGGCGAAAAAGGACGGATTTTCCGACAAATATTTAAGCCAGATTTTAGAGATTCCGGAGGAAGATATCAGAAATGCACGAGAAAATGCCGGTGTTACCGAAAGCTGGGACAGTGTGCATGTCAGCGGCACCGAGGACAGCTCCTACTTCTACTCCACCTATAATGCACCGGACAATAATCCTGTGAACGACGGGAAACCGAAGATCATGATTCTCGGCGGCGGTCCGAACCGTATCGGACAGGGAATCGAATTTGACTACTGTTGTGTCCATGCGGCACAGTCCTTAAAGAAGCTCGGCTTCGAAACGATCATTGTCAACTGTAACCCGGAAACCGTTTCTACTGATTATGATACTTCCGATAAATTATATTTTGAACCACTGACCTTAGAGGATGTATTAAGCATTTATAAAAAGGAAAAACCGGTCGGCGTAATCGCGCAGTTTGGCGGTCAGACACCGTTAAATCTCTCTGCGGATCTGGAGAAAAACGGAGTGCGCATCTTAGGAACTTCTCCGTCCGTGATCGATCTTGCGGAGGACAGGGACCAGTTCCGGAATATGATGGACAAATTAGAAATCCCGATGCCGGAATCCGGCATGGCTACTACGGTCGAAGAGGCGATAGAAACCGCTAAACGCATCGGCTATCCGGTCATGGTTCGTCCTTCCTATGTCCTCGGCGGACGCGGCATGGAGGTCGTCTATGATGATGAAAGCATGGCAGACTATATGAAAGCGGCTGTCGGTGTCACACCGGATCGTCCGATCTTAATCGACCGCTTTTTGCAGCATGCCCTGGAATGCGAAGCAGATGCGATCAGTGACGGCACACATGCCTATGTACCTGCTGTCATGGAGCATATCGAGCTTGCCGGTATCCACTCCGGTGACTCTGCATGCATCCTTCCGTCAAAGCATATTCCGAAAAAGCATTTAAATACAATCAAAGAATATACCAGAAAGATTGCCGAAGAAATGCATGTCGTCGGACTGATGAATATGCAGTATGCGATTGAAAATGATAAAGTATATGTTTTGGAGGCAAATCCAAGAGCCTCCCGTACCGTACCGTTAGTATCCAAGGTCTGCGGTATCCGCATGGTGCCGCTTGCTACTGAAATCATAACAAGCGAATTTACCGGAAAGCCTTCTCCGGTACCTTCCCTGAAGGAACGAAAGATTCCGTACTATGCCGTAAAGGAAGCCGTTTTCCCGTTCAATATGTTCCAGGAGGTCGATCCGGTCTTAGGTCCGGAGATGCGTTCCACCGGCGAGGTACTCTGTATTTCCAATTCCCTGGGCGGTGCCTTCTACAAGGCAGAGGAGGCAACCAAATCCATTCTTCCTTTAGAGGGAACGGTTTTAATCTCCGTAAACCGTCAGGACAAGCCGGATACGGTAGAGGTTGCGAAACGCTTCCACGAAGAAGGCTTTAAGATTCTTGCGACGGAAGGAACCTACCGCAGGATTACGGAAGCAGGGATTCCTGCGGAGCATGTGAAAAAGCTCTATGAGGGACGGCCGAATATCCTTGACCTGATCACGAACGGAGATATCAGCCTGATCGTCAATTCGCCTGTCGGCAAGGACAGCGGACATGACGACAGCTATTTAAGAAAGGCTGCGATCAAGGCAAATGTCCCGTATATGACCACACTCGCCGCTGCCAAGGCCGCAGCAGAGGGCATCAGCCATGTACGCCGCCATCCGGAAAGCTCTCTCCACTCCTTGCAGGAATGGCATGAAAAGATAGAAACGGAGTAAAATATACTGAAAAAATGAGCAGGGAAATTAAAATCCCTCTCTCATCGCACTTGTCCGCATATGCAAGCAAAAAGACTTCCATATGCGGGTGTGCGAATAAATCATTCAAGCCGGTATTCGTTGCACAACAGCTTTTCTAAGCAGAAATGATATCTTCCAAAGAAACACACACCAGATCTTTTTCCCCGGAATCTAACAGCTTTTTATCAAAACCGGATTTTGAAAAAAGATAATATTTTATTTCCCTGTTTTTCCGGATCAGTTCAGAACGCGCACGCAATGTATGAAACTCCGCATATCCTACTTCGGCGGTCTGCCACTTGCATTCACCGGTTAATATTTTATCCTTTCTGACAGCTACCAGATCAATTTCCTCCTGACATTTTTCTATCGGATTATTGCCCCACCATTTTCCATAATCATCATATATTTCCTGAATCTTATGCTGCGCCGTCCGTCGCAAAATATATTGTTTACAGATTTCTTCAAAAACAATACCGAAATACTCCGTCATGTATGGCAGTATTTTATTCTCAAATGCCTCTTTCTCCAGTCCCATTGCAATCTGATATCTGCACTTCGGGATAAATCTGTACCAAAAATAGAATAGTTTATCAGAAATAATATATTGAGTTCTTTTTGATGAAGTATCTTCCACAGGATTTCTCTTTTCTATAATCTCAAGTGCAATTAAATTTTTCATATACGGAGTAATTGCATTTGATGATTTTCCAACCTTTCCTGAAATTTCACTATTCTTATTCACACCATTCGCAACCGCCTCTATGATGGAGTTATATAAAGCAGGTTCTCGCATCTCCTCTTTGATCAAAAGCTCTGGTTCATCAATCAGACCTCCGCTCGGTGTCAGAAATTCATGTTCAACCGCTTCACGAAAGCTGCCCCATTTAGAAAAAATCTCCAAATACTGCGGTATTCCGTCACAGGCACTATAGGCATACAGCTTTTCTTCTATTTTCCAATCTTTAAAAAACTGAATACTGTCATAGTAGTCCATTTTTTTCAATTTAATCTGAGCAGTACGCCTCCCATAAAGCGGACTTTGATATCCCAGAACCTGATTTTCCATAAAACTCATGGAGGAACC
>CADBMH010000383.1 GCA_902795705.1 uncultured Lachnospiraceae bacterium
CCAAAGAAAATTCTTGCAAGCAGCCCGCCATTGTACTATAATCGGAGAAGTGACTTGCAAAACGGCGGTCTGCAGCAGACACCGTCAATTGGCACAAGAATAAAACAGAAAGTGAGAACAACCTATGGCAGAGCAGAAGACCATCAATGAAATCAAAAAAAGAAGAACCTTTGCGATCATCTCCCACCCGGATGCCGGTAAGACAACCCTGACCGAAAAATTTCTTCTCTACGGAGGTGCGATCAATACCGCCGGTTCTGTAAAGGGAAAGGCAAATTCCAAATATGCGGTTTCCGACTGGATGGAGATTGAAAAGGAGCGCGGTATCTCCGTGACGTCTTCTGTACTGCAGTTTAATTATAATGATTTCTGCATCAATATCTTAGATACTCCGGGACATCAGGATTTTTCCGAGGATACCTACCGGACACTGATGGCGGCAGATTCCGCAGTCATGGTCATCGACGCATCCAAGGGTGTGGAAGCCCAGACGATCAAACTGTTTAAGGTCTGTGTTATGAGACATATCCCGATTTTTACCTTTATCAATAAAATGGATCGTGAGGCAAGGGACTCCTTTGAGCTTTTAGACGATATCGAAACGGTTCTCGGCATCCGTACCTGTCCCGTCAACTGGCCGATTGGTTCGGGCAAGCGTTTCAAGGGAATCTATGACCGCAGGGCAAAAACAGTCCGTTCCTTTGAGTCTGTTTCCACGGGTGGTGCAAAAAAAGCCGCAGAAACCGACTATGCAATTGATGATCCAGCTTTAAAGGAACTTGCAACAGAAGAATTATATGAACAATTGGTGGAGGAAATCGAACTATTAGACGGTGCCAGTGATCCTTTAGACCTAGAAAAGGTCAGAAAGGGCGAGCTTTCCCCTGTCTTTTTCGGTTCGGCACTGACGACCTTCGGTGTAGAAACCTTTTTACAATACTTTTTGGAAATGACGACCTCTCCGCTTCCGAGACTTTCCAACGAAGGAGAGATTGATCCGATCGACAATGATTTTTCCGCCTTTATTTTTAAGATTCAGGCAAATATGAATAAGGCACACCGCGACCGTATTGCTTTTATGCGCATCTGCTCCGGCAAATTCGATGCCGAAAAGGAAGTATACCATGTTCAGAGTGGCAGAAAGCTGAGACTTTCCCAACCGCAGCAGATTATGGCACAGGACAGACAGGTCATCTCCGAAGCATATGCCGGAGATGTGATCGGTGTGTTTGATCCGGGCATGTTTTCAATCGGGGATACGATCACTCTTCCCGGCAATAAATTCGAATACGAGGGAATTCCGACCTTTGCGCCGGAACATTTCGCAAGAGTTGTCCAGTTAAACTCCATGAAAAGAAAACAATTTGTCAAAGGCATCACACAGATTGCACAGGAGGGTGCAATCCAGATTTTTCAGGAATTTACAGCCGGAATGTCCGAGATCATTGTCGGCGTGGTCGGTGTCCTGCAGTTTGATGTACTGAAATATCGCCTGGAAAACGAATACGGATGTGAAATCCGCTTAGAATCCCTGCCATACGGTTTTATTCGCTGGGTAGGCGATCCGTCTACCGATGTTACAAAATTAAAACGCATGAATAATGTAAAAGCAGTAAAGGATATGAAAGGCAATCCTCTACTGCTCTTTGTCAACGACTGGATGATCCGCATGGTCTTAGAAGATAACGAAGGATTAGAGCTTTTGGAATTTAAAAAGAACTGATCCTTCCTGCTGCTCTGTCTGCCGGTCACGAAAGCCACAGCCCTCAGAACATTATAATACTTATTATTTTTCCATCTTCCAAAATGCTGCGGAATATGGCGGGAGTTCGCTTCCACCGCCAAAATCATGCGGCTCTCCGGTAATCAGATCCTCAGCCATCCCACAGCCCGCATCGAAATGTGCCGTATATGGCTGATCGGCTGCATTGATTGCCACCAGTACTCTCTCGTCCTCGCATGCACGCTCAAAAATGCACTGATGATTCGTAAGCACTACATTCCGGTAGTTTCCGTAGTTCAGTGCCTTACTGCCCTTCTTCGCTTCGGCAAGCTTTGCGATAAATTCAGACAGCTCCGTAAATTCCGGTTTTTCAAAGCATGGTCTGAGTGCCGGGTCCCCTTCGCTTTTATCTGCCTTCGCACCCCATTCACTGCCGTAATAGACACATGGAATCCCGGGCATACCAAACGCAGCAGCATAGATTAACGGTAAATGCCTCTCATCAGAAAGAATTGAGGCAATCCTTGTCACGTCATGATTATCTACGAAGGAAAGTAAATGTCTGCCTTTATATAAGGTCCACTGCTCCGGTCCGAACTGTCTTGCGAGCGAATGGCAGATTTCAAACATATTCATACTGTTAAAGCTCGAATGAAGTCCCTTGTAGCACTCGTAATTCGTTACCGAATGACACATCTGATCATTCATCCACTTATTATAATCCCCGTGCAGCGTCTAAAAAAAAAAAAAAAAGTCCTGCTTTAAAGC
>CADBMH010000384.1 GCA_902795705.1 uncultured Lachnospiraceae bacterium
AATCAGAATTTTTATTGCGGTTATGCTTTGCATGGTAATGATAACCGGGCTGACAGAAATGTTTTCACAGCCTGTACAGGCGGCTGCCGGAAAAAAAGCAGTTAAATTTTTAAAGGGAAGGTGGTACTCAAATTCCATGATGGAGGAGGGAAAACCAACCTTTTATGTGAAGTTTACCAGCAAGTATGCAAAATATTATTATTATCAGACAAAGACAAAAAAGTATAAGTATCACGGAAAAAGTAAAATCGTGTCTGCTAAAAAATCAGGGAAGGGTTATCTGATTAAATTGAAAAACAAGAACGGGAAATTCTGTTATCAGACCGACAAAAAAGATAAAAAAATATTGAATTGTTTTCAGACATGGGAGTCAGACAAATTTGGGGATTATTATTCTGCTTCGTCAAGTCTTGGCAGGGATGCGAAATAAGGAAGATTCCAAGCTGGAATGGAGATAGGAGGAATTTATGGCGGGATACAGAATAAAAATCACATTAAAGGATACAAAGCCGCCGGTTTGGAGAAGAGTCATCATACCGGAGAAAATTACCTTTCGAGAACTGCATGAGGTAATACAGATTCTCTTTGGCTGGGGTGACATGCATCTTCATGCCTTTACTTTTTCTGATGATAAGGTTGAAATTGCAGGTGATATAAAAGATGCGACGGGAGAGGCTTTTTTGGAAGAACAGGTGTTAGTCGATGAATATATCAATGACAACAGATATATCGAATATACCTATGATTTCGGGGATGACTGGCAGCATAGGATTGTATTGGAAGAGGTCGTAGAGGATTATGCGTTCCGATATGCAACCCTGATGAAATATAAGGGAAATAATTTTCCGGAGGATTCCGGCGGAGTATGGGGATTTGATGAAGAAGAGTATGCGATGGAAATAGAGGAGTTTCAGGCAGATGAGGTGCAGGCTGCATTGGGAAAATGGAAATTTCCGGTTCATGTTCAGGTAGAAAGGCAGCTTTCGTATGATGATGATATAGAGGATATGGATTCAGAACTGCCGGAGGAGCTTCTTGAATTTGCAAATGTTCTAAAGGAAGCGACGAAAATTTATGAGGAAAGCAATGATTTAGAGAAGACTTTACAGTTTTTGGAAAAAACACCGATTGGAGAAAAATTCGTTCAGGAAATTCGGGAGACACTGCAACAGGAAGTACAGAAGGAGAGAAAAAAAGAATCTCGTCTGGAAAAGGAGTGCCGGAAGTGGGAGGATTTTTGTACGGAGTTTTATGAGGGGACAGAAGCGAAACAGTTGGAGTTTCAATTTGATGGTAATGCAAACGAGGCTTATAAGGTTTCCGGCTGTCTGGTAAAAGAAAAGGGAAATCATACGATAGCAGACAATCTGAATCAGTATGGAGATGTGAAAAGACTTCGGGAGTATTGCAAATATCTGCAGATCGGGCATCGTAAGAATGCATCGAAAAAGGAGCTGGCAAAGAAGATAGAAGAGGCGCTGCTAAGGAATCCTAAATATATTGTTACGCTGTTTGATGAGGATACATGGAAATGCTTTTTTGATTATATACAAAATGATGTAATGCCTGAAAACTTCGAGGAGCAGCTTGGTGTATATACGGCATTGCAGATGGGATTGATTGAAATCCGCTACCGGCTTGATGTCGGGATGAAGACCGCATACATAAAGCCGGCATGTAATCTGATGGAAATCATGGAGCAGATTTCTGATGAAAAGGTTTCAAAATGGCTGGAGGAACGCGACCGGTTCTTTGATTCTGTGAGTAAATATCTGCTCATGTATAATTGTATTTCTTTTGCAGAGCTGTATCGTTTGTATACAAAGGAACAGAAGACGGTCATGCCACAGGAGCAGTTTTATGAAAAGCTGTATTGGTATCTCAGGATGAGAGGTCTGATTTTGACGGCTGCCCTGAGTACCGGGGAGATCAATTATGACTGTACATTTGCGGCGATGAATGATATAGATATTGCGTATGTAGGTGATTATATTATAAGGGAAATGGGAGACTGGGAGTATAAGAGGTTCCGTCAAAAGGATTATGCTTCGATGATCAAGGGATATAATGTGTATTATCAGGAATGGGAACGATTATTTATCGTATTAGAGCGGTTAGGTGATGATCCGGAGGGGGCATGGGAGGTTTTATCCGACTTGTTCGCCGGTGTAAGAAATGGCTGGGATACTTATGATGTTCTGGAATATATTTATGATTGCTATGATGTGAAGAATATTCCTGATTTTGCGGATCTGTGGTATTTTTCCCTGTCAGTGGTGATGCATACGGAAATTCCTATGCTGAAGGCGCATTCGAGAGAAGAATATTATAAACGAATGAAGACATGGCCGCCAATGCTGCATCCGATTGAAGAAGATGCGGAGTTTGACCTGCCGTATGAGGAGCTTCATGACGCAGATGCGGAGGATTCTATTTCTTATTTTCCGGCTGCTGTACAACTAAAGCTGTACGAAATTCTGGAGAGCAGTCAGGAACCGGTTTCAGAGCTTGAAAAGCTGCCAAAGTTTTATATGGAGAATGCAGAGTGGCTCTATCTGCTGGCTAAGCGATATATGGAGTGGAACAACATGCAAAAAGCGGCAGATCTGTTTATCAAGTTAGAGGAGACTTTTAACGATGAAGGAATTCGTGAGGCTTCAAATGGTTTTTTTGATCTGTATGATACCTATACGGAGAATCTGAAAAGAGAAATCTTGTATGGAGAAGAGGTGACTCCGCTTTTTAAGGGAACTCCGTATGTGAGGAGCGAGAAAAAGGTCGGGCGCAATGATCCGTGTCCGTGCGGAAGCGGAAAGAAATATAAGCACTGTTGCGGAAGATAAAAGGGCAAAATGTGTAATCGATGCTTTTGCTCTGCATAGATAAAAGAGTCTGACGCATAGGATATCAAAGTCAAGAGTA
Organism: uncultured Lachnospiraceae bacterium; assembly: GCA_902795705.1. Taxonomy (GTDB): domain Bacteria; phylum Bacillota; class Clostridia; order Lachnospirales; family Lachnospiraceae; genus Butyribacter. The sequence continues at coordinate 2,923 of CADBMH010000384.1, forward strand.
AGATGAAGAACATAGCCTACGGGTATTTTGATATTGGTGGAGCCGGATATACAGTAGGCGCGACAAAGACAATTACAAAGAATGTCGTACTTGCCGGAAAGAAGAAGGGCAAGACGATTACCGTAAAGGGATAGGGCAGAGACCGGATTTTGGTTTCTGCCCTTATTTATGAGGAAAATTTCCGGTTATAATCGTGTATGGTATTTTTGTCCGTATTATGGTATCATATAGTAAATGAATGAAATATATCAGTTTATATTTTGATAATTGGATAGAGAGTTGTAAAGGTAGAAAAGAGGTTGATTATGTCAGAAGAAGTAAAACAAAATTTGATTGACAGATATGTAGACTTGCTTGAAATCAAAGCAGCAAGCAAAGAAGAAAATAAGGTATTAGAAAGAAAAATTTTGCTTATAAAAATAAAATTATCATCTTACAATTTAGATTGTGATATGGTCATTTTAGCAGATTTTAATAACACTTACAAGATGTTATAGAATATCTCTCCAAACCTTGAAAATACGAACTTTTCTGGCATCTGCACACCATTTCTGATTACATTGTATTATATCATTATGTACTCGTTTTTCAATAATCATAAGGGAAAAAATGAGGGAAGAAAAATCTGATAGCAGACGATAATAAAATATGTTTAGGTGGCCGGATTGAAAAGATATGTTCTTAATAATTTGAAAGGACGAATGAGAAATGAGATACATACACGCATTTTATAATCCCAAACACAACAGCATAGACATTAACCATTTTGGTGGATATATTCTTCGGATTGATTGCAGCAGGGCAGAGGAAGGAGCGAGGATTCCTCATGGGCAGGAGGGACTATTGGATGCTTTGGCAATAGATAATCCGTTAGAATATGTGGTGATGCACTTGGATGGAAGTATGCAGAGTTGGCTTGATTGCGTAGACAAGAAAATTTGTGTCGTGGACTTTATATTTTAGGTGGCAAATCGTTACTGATTGTGGTAAACTTAGAGTATGATAACAGAAGGAACGGCATAATATAAAATACAAAATCGGATGAAAGGAGAAGTGGATGGGGCTGATTGATACAGAAGGAAAAAGTTATCTTTCCAATAATAAATATTTTGCTGATGCTTTTAATTTCCTGCTCTATAACGGCAGACAGGTCATTAAGCCGGGAGAATTGCGGGAACTTGATACGACACAGATTGCAATTCCATATGGAAATGGTGCACGAATACCTACGCAAAAATATCGTGATCTGCTAAAACTATGGTCAGCAATGATGGATGATAAAGCAGTTTATTTAATGCTGGGGGCAGAGCTACAAGACAAAATCCACTATGCGGTTCCGGTCAAGAATGGTTTATATGATATGCTCGGTTATGCAAGACAAGTGGAGGAGGCTAGACGTTCTTATCGGAAAAAAGAGGACGATACCGGTGATATGTTTGTGGAAGATGGTACATTAAGAATCAAGCTTACAAGTGAGGAATTTTTGTCTGGATTCCGGAAAGAAGATAAACTGATGCCTATTATCACGGCTGTTATATATCTGTCACCGGAATCGTGGGATGGTCCGCTGAGTCTGCATGACATGCTTAATGTGGAAGACAAAGAACTGTTGAGGTTTATACCAAACTATCCGGTCAATCTAATTGCACCGGCAAATATTGACGATAACGATTTTGGGAAGTTCCATACAGACTTGGGGCTTGCGATGAAAGTCCTAAAATATCAGAACAGCAAGGTGGATCAGATTCTCGTAAGTAATGAACACGAAACTGTAGACAGGAGCACGGCAGTATTTTTGAATAAAGTTGCAAATTTAGGTCTTGAATTGGAAGATGAGGAAGGAGATGTCGATATGAATGTGGTAATGGAAAAGCGTGATAAGAAAAATGAGGTAAATGGTGCGATTAAGCTGATGAAATCTGAAGGTAAAACGGAGAAGGAAATCATAGAAAGGATTGTTGAGATTTTTGATGTTACAAAGGAATATGTTCTTGCATTACTTTCGCCTCAAAAATCTTAACATAAGCGAGATGATTTTGAACTTTCAACCAGTATTCGCAGAGGAGAAAAACGTGGATTTTAAAATGGAGAAATTAACTATTGATAAGATAGATATCTTTTTTGACTATTTTGAGAGAATTGGCTTTACAGACCATATAGATTTTTCAATGTGTTACTGTTTGGAAAGCCACATCTCTGAAAAAGAAGATGAAACACTTGACACTAAAGAAAAACGTCAACGAAAGGTGATTGAACTTATCAATGAGAATAGACTATCTGGATACTTAATATATGCTAATCAAAACTTAATTGGTTGGTGTAATGCAGATGACAAAACAAACTATGAACCTATCGTTTTAAACGAGGAATATCAAACGATAGATTTAGCAGCAAAACATGTAATGGTAATCTATTGTATTGAAATTGCACCAAATTTTAGGGGCAAAGGGCTATCACACTTAATAGTAGAAACCATATGTGATATTGCCCAAAATGAGGCATTTGAATTTATTGAGGCATATCCTTTTAAGGATAAAAGTTTTGCATATCAATATCATGGACCCATGCATTTGTATGAACAGCATCGGTTCAAAATGATAGCGGAAAAATCTTATTTTTACATTATGCAACGGAAATTATAAATCTGGGATTTAGATGCACTTGAAAAAGCATATCAATAAAATTACCAATATAGCAAAAATCTTTTACAATTCTTTATTCTATTATCAAAGTGCAGGTGAAATATTCAAAAGTTATGTACTATACTGATTAATGATAACATTTGCCGATTCTTTGTGTAAAACAGCACGGCCAGTGAAGTGCTGTTTTACAAAGAACGGCAAATCTAATCATTAATGAGTATAATTATTTTACGGAGTTACAAAGAAATTTAATGGAAAGGTGGGGGTTGAATGAAACGGATAAGGACTGAAAAAACTATAAAAACTATAAAAACAGGTATCTGGGTGACAGCAGCTTTTGCAATGTCGATCTTATGGCCTTTGATCATTGCGATGACAGCGTTTTTTCTGACTGGCTGCGGTTCGTCCGGAAAGAACACGAAAAATGCAGGGGAGCTTGTGATTACATATCAGATCACGGACGAGGAGCCATCAGAGGAAGCGGTTGCAGATACAGTAGATAAGGTTAGTAAACGGTTGAAAACCTATGATAAGGGTGCGCTCGTGGAGCAGGGAGATGAGAATACCCTGAAGGTGACGCTGCATGCAAAGGGAGTTTCAAGAGAACTTTTGCAGGGGCTTACGATGTCCGGTAATGTGGAGTTTGTCGTAGAAGAGGAATATGAGAAGTTCAAAAATCAGGAAGACTATACGGCATCCATCACTACGGAGCAGATTGAAACGGCTGAGGCGAAGACGATAGAGAACGATGATACGAAGGTCTACGGGATAGAATTAAAGCTTAACGAAGAAGGAACAGAGCTTTTTGCAGAGCTCACGAAGGAACGGATTGGGGAAACGATATATATTCTTTATGACGGGAAGGTTTTACTGTCACCGAAGGTGCGGGCGCCGATTACGGATGGAACGGTTATGATATCCGGTGGCTTTGCAAATGCTTCGGATGCAGAAAATGTCGCAAGCTGTATTCGCAGCGGAAGTCTGCCGCTGACATTGAAACTGAAGAAGTTCGAAGCACAGGACTAGTGTAAATGTTTTTTAATAAAGTGGTGTTATTTAGAAATATTTACACTTGTAAAAGGATATCAACTGTAGGTTGAGTTACTAAAATCAGTGCATTTCAGGAAATATCAACGGTTGGTTCGTGGTAAAAATACCTTTATGGAGTTATCGTGTCCTTGAAAGGAGGTATCCCCATGGAACAGGAAAAAATCGGAAGGTTTATCGCTGCATGCAGGAAGGAACAGGGATATACCCAGGCAAATCTTGCAGAGAAGCTGGGGATTACAGATCGTGCAATCTCCAAGTGGGAAAACGGGAAAAGTATGCCGGACTGTTCAATCATGCCGGAGCTGTGTGATTTGCTGAAAATCAGTGTCAATGAGCTTTTCAGTGGGGAGAAACTGGATATGGACAGATATAAGAATATGGCGGAGGAAAATCTGGTAGAGCTGAAAAAGCAGGAGGAAGAGGCGAACAGGAGGCTGTTATCCCTTGAGGTGGTAATCGGATATAGCGCTTCCATTTCCTTTTTTGTAATGATTTTTACGGCTTCCTTTGTAGAGATGGCTGGCTGGATACGCTTTCTGTTGATCGGAATCGGAACAGTTCTTTTTCTGACAGGCATGTATCATTGCCTGAAGCTTGAACGGGAAGCAGGGTACTATGAATGTCAGGAATGCGGGACAAGGTATATTCCTGAAATGAAGCCGGTCGTTTTCGCACCGCATATCGGGCGGAGCAGGAAGATGAAATGCCCGTATTGCGGAAAACGGAATTATCATAAAAAGACGCTGACAAAATAGAGATATTTTGCAATAACAAAACAAGCCCTTCGTAATAAGAGGGGCTTGTTTTCACTTAATCTATAAATTTTTTTGTATAGTTCTTTTCTGAGTGAATGTCATTACCGTTTATTGCTCTTTTTCCAGATATTCATTTTCTCTGCGTCCTTAATCAGTTCGTCTCTGAAATCCGGATGTGCAACGGAGATGATCGCCTCGGCTTTCTGCCATGCAGAGAGCCCTTTTAAGTTGACGATACCGTACTCTGTGACGAAATAATGAACATTTGCGCGGGTATCCGTGACGATTGAGCCGTCTGCCAGTGTCGGGCGGATTCTTGATTTTACGGTGCCGTCCTTTGTCGTAAAGGTAGAGGACATGCAGATAAAGGATTTTCCGCCGTTTGAAAGATAGGCACCTAATACGAAGTCGAGCTGACCGCCTGCACCGCTGATCTGCTTTGTTCCTGCGGATTCGGCATTGACCTGACCGTAGAGGTCGATGTCTACTGCATTGTTGATTGAGATGAAATTGTCCAGTGCGGAAATCTGACGGATATCATTGGTGTAATCGACAGGAGCGCTCATACATTCCGGGTTTTCATTCAGATAATCATAGAGCTTCTGGGTTCCGGAACCGAATGCATAGACCTGACGACCTTTGTCGATTGCCTTTCTCTGTCCCGTGATCTTGCCTGCGTTTGCAATATCGACAAATGCATCGACATACATTTCCGTATGAACACCTAAATCCTTTAAGTCGGATTCGGCAATCAGGGAGCCGACTGCATTCGGCATACCGCCGATACCAAGCTGTAAGCAGGCACCGTCTGGAATTTCATCTACAATATATTCAGCGACCTTTTTGTCTACCTCGGTAGCAGGAGCAGCAGCACCCATTGCGGCAATTGCCGGATTCTCACCTTCGATGATCATATCAACCTTGCTGATATGTACGCTCTCTTCAAATCCGCCCAGACAGCGAGGCATATTTTTGTTGACCTCAACGATGATGACCTCGGCTCTTTCGCAGACAGCGGCAAGATGGGAAGCATTCGGTCCGAAATTAAAGAAACCATGCTCGTCCATGGGAGCGACCTGAATCATCATAACTCTGGAAGGGGTAGAAATCTCTCTGTTATAGCGCGGAAGCTCGGAGTAGCGGATCGGGGCATAGAAAGAAAATCCCTGTGCGATCGCCTTTCTTTCGATACCGCTCATATGCCAGGAATTCCATGTCATATGCTCTGCCGGATTGTCAATCTTAAAGATTTCCGGCTGCCACATTAAGATTCCGCCGCGGAAGTTGATGTCATGAAGCTCCGGGAGTCTTTTTGCCATGGCGGCATCCAAAAGAACCGGCGTGCCGGTACACCATCCGTAGTCTACCCAGTCACCGTCTTTTACGACCTTAACTGCTTCATCCGCAGTTGTTAATTTGTCCTGATACATTTTTTTGTAGTCCATTTGTTTACCTCTTTTCCTTTTATTTGTTGTTGCCGTTCAAAGCAGCTTTTTATTTCTACTCACTAACGAAATGACCTGTCGTTTTGTTAATGAGCTATCAAGCTTTGATGCGGTCTAATTCGACCACATTGACTTCCAGTGCAGTTAAAATTGCTTTTAATTCAATATATCGCTTTAACATAGCCTGATATCCGTTTGTGTTTTTGTCGGCATCCTGCATATAATCCTGCAGTCTGCCAAATTCTTCAATAGATACCTTGATGATTTCTTTGTCGCTCATAAGCATTGCCTCCCTTCTTTTTGGAAAGATCGGGAAAATTCGAAAATCCCCGCGGAACCCTTTGCCTTTTCAGATATTATACTCCTTACTTGCGGGAAACTCAAGAAAATTCAGAAATGGAATGAAAAATACGGCAAAAAAAGGTCAAAGATAAGCAGATTTTCTACTTTTTGATAAAAAAATGCAAAAAAATTAGAGATTTTCCACAAAGAAAAGAAGAAAAACGCTTGCTTATTTGGTAATTTTGGGATATGATTAGAAAAGAGCGTCGTCGGATGACGATACAAAAGAGCATAACAAAATCTATGAAGGAGGATTTATTATTATGGCAAAAAAAATTGTTTTGGCAGGCGCATGCCGTACTGCAATCGGTAAGATGGGAGGAGGTCTCAGCAAAACTTCTGCACCGGATCTTGGTTCTATCGTAATCAAGGAGGCTCTGAACAGAGCAAAGGTACCGGCTGATCAGGTAGACCATGTATACATGGGTTGTGTTATCCAGGCCGGTCTCGGACAGAATGTGGCCCGTCAGGCTTCCATCAAGGCAGGACTTCCGATCGAGACGACTGCAGTGACCGTGAATGTGGTATGTGGTTCCGGATTAAACTGTGTGAACATGGCTGCGCAGATGATCGAAACAGGAAATGCAGATATCGTGGTAGCAGGTGGTATGGAGAATATGTCCATGGCTCCTTATGCTATGATGCAGGGTCGTTTTGGATATCGTATGAACAACGGAAAGCTCATTGATACCATGGTAAATGACGCATTATGGGATGCATTCAATCAGTATCATATGATGATCACGGCTGAGAATGTGGCAGAGCAGTGGGGGCTTACCCGTGAAGAGTTAGATGAGTTTGCTGCAAGCAGCCAGCAGAAGTGTGAAGCTGCCATCAACAACGGCGGATTCGATGCAGAAATCGTTCCGGTTCAGACGGGTGTTGACCGCAAGACAAAAGAGCCGATCATCTTTGATAAGGATGAGGGACCTCGTGCCGGTACGACAGCAGAGTCTCTTTCTAAGTTAAAATGCTGCTCAGGTAAAGAGGGTGGTCTGGTAACAGCAGGTAATGCTTCCGGTATCAACGACGGTGCTGCTGCAATCGTAGTGATGAGCGAGGAGAAGGCAAAAGAGTTAGGTGTAACTCCGATGGCAACCTTCGTAGCAGGTGCTCTCGGCGGTGTAGATCCGAGGGGCCTGGGTGTAGGTCCAGTAGCATCTACAAAGAAAGTGCTTGAAAAGACAGGTCTTACGATTGATGATATCGATATTATTGAGGCAAATGAGGCATTTGCAGCACAGTCTGTAGCAGTTGCCAAGGATTTGAATTTCGATATGTCCAAGGTAAATAAGAAGGGTGGAGCGATTGCACTCGGACATCCTGTTGGAGCTTCCGGCTGCCGTATCTTAGTTACCCTTCTTCATCAGATGGAGGCAGGTCAGACAGGTCTTGCTACCCTTTGTATCGGTGGTGGTATGGGCTGCTCAACAATTGTGAAGAAGGAAGCATAATATATAGAAAAAAGGAGATTTATACAATGGCTGAATTCATTTTATATGAAACCGATGGTGCTGTCGCTACCATCACAATCAATCGTCCAAAGGCATTAAATGCGTTGAACAGTCAGGTGTTAGACGAGCTGAATGAGACCTTGGATGCAATCGATCTGGATACGATCCGCTGTGTGATTTTAACCGGTGCAGGGGACAAGTCTTTCGTTGCCGGTGCGGATATCGGAGAGATGAGTACTCTGACAAAGGCAGAAGGAGAAGCTTTCGGCAAGAAAGGAAATGATGTATTCCGTAAGCTAGAGACTCTTCCGGTTCCTGTAATTGCTGCTGTAAACGGTTTTGCACTTGGTGGCGGATGTGAGATTTCCATGAGCTGTGATATTCGTATCTGCTCTGCAAATGCAATGTTTGGACAACCTGAGGTTGGTCTTGGCATCACACCGGGCTTCGGCGGTACACAGAGACTGGCAAGAACTGTCGGTGTCGGAATCGCAAAGCAGCTTATCTATTCTGCAAGAAATATTAAGGCAGATGAGGCATATCGTATCGGTCTTGTCAATGCTGTGCATGAGACACAGGAGGATTTAATGGCTGCTGCAAAGAAACTGGCTCAGACGATTGCAGCAAATGCGCCGATCGCAGTTCGTAACTGTAAGAAGGCAATTAATGATGGACTTCAGGTGAACATTGATGAAGGTCTTGTAATTGAAGAAAAGCTTTTCGGTGACTGCTTTGAGACAGAGGATCAGAAGGCGGGAATGGGCAACTTCTTAGCTCCGAAGGAGGAGAAAGTAAAGGTTGTAGACTTCAAAAATAAATAATTATGCCCGGGGTGGGCAGGAATTTCCTGCCTGCCTTGGTTTGTGTTTACATTAAATTAAAAATGAGGAGGTTAATGACATGAAAGTAGGCGTAATTGGTGCAGGTACAATGGGACAGGGTATTGCAAAGGCTTTTGCCATGACAGACGGTTATGAGGTTGCACTTTGCGATATCAAACAGGAATGGGCAGACGGCGGTAAGGACAAGATCGCAAAGGGATATGCCAGATTAGTAGAGAAAGGAAAAATGGATCAGGCAAAGGTTGACGGAATCTTAGCTAAGATTACACCGGGATTAAAGGAAGATCTTTGTAAGGACTGCGATCTGATTGTAGAAGCAGCTTTCGAAGATATGAAGGTTAAGAAGGATACTTTCTCAGAGCTTGACAAGATTGCAAAAGAGGGATGCATCTTCGCATCAAATACCTCCAGTCTTTCTATCACAGAGATCGGCAACGGACTTTCCCGCCCGATGATCGGTATGCACTTCTTCAATCCGGCAGACCGCATGAAATTAGTTGAGGTGATTGCCGGTGTAAATACACCGAAGGAGACCGTAGATGCGATCGTAAAGATTTCCGAGGAGATCGGCAAGACTCCGGTACAGGTGAATGAAGCAGCCGGATTCGTAGTAAACCGCATCCTGATCCCGATGATCAATGAAGCAGCATTCATCAAGATGGAAGGCGTATCTGATATCGCAGGGATTGATTCCGCTATGAAGCTTGGTGCAAATCATCCGATGGGACCTTTGGAGTTAGGTGATTTCATTGGCCTTGATATCTGCCTTGCGATCATGGATGTATTATACAATGAGACAGGCGACAGCAAATATCGTGCATGCCCGCTCCTTCGTAAGATGGTTCGCGGCGGCAACTTAGGTGTAAAGAGCGGCAAGGGATTCTATGTATACAATGCTGACCGCACAAAGACTCCGGTTGATGCTCAGTAGTAATATGATATTAAAGGATCGTCTGCCCTGCGGAGCAGAACATGGTCTTTATCGTATTATTTGAAATAAATAGTAGAAGAAAGGTGGTAAAAGAAATCATGGATTTTACATTAAGTAAACAGCATGAAATGGCGAGAAAGCTTTTTAGTGATTTCGCTGAAAATGAAGTGAAGCCTCTTGCAATTGAAGTGGACGAAAAGCATATGTTCCCGATGGAGAACGTAAAGAAGATGCAGAAATTAGGCTTCATGGGGATCCCGATTCCGAAGGAGTACGGTGGACAGGGTGCCGATATCTTAACATACATTATGTGTGTGGAAGAAATGTCAAAGGTATGTGCGACAACAGGCGTTATTGTATCTGCCCATACATCACTTTGTGCAGATCCGATCCTGACCTATGGTACAGAGGAGCAGAAAAAGAAATATCTGGTGCCTCTTGCAAACGGCGAGAAGCTTGGTGCATTCGGACTTACCGAGCCGGGTGCCGGTACCGATGCACAGGGCGTACAGACAAAGGCAGTTTTAGATGGTGATGAGTGGGTATTAAACGGTTCCAAGTGCTTTATCACAAACGGTGAAGTGGCTGATGTTTATATCATCATTGCGTATACAGATGTTGTAGAAAAGCGCGGCAGAAAGGTAAAGAGCTTCTCCGCATTTATCGTAGAGAAAGGAACTCCGGGCTTCAGCTTTGGTACAAAGGAGAATAAGATGGGTATCTGCGGTTCTTCTACTTATGAGCTGATCTTCCAGGATTGCCGTATCCCGAAGGAGAACCTTTTAGGACCTCAGGGCAAGGGCTTCCCGATCGCAATGCATACCTTAGATGGTGGTCGTATCGGTATTGCAGCTCAGGCTCTTGGTATTGCAGAGGGCGCATTAGAGAGAACGATCGAATACACGAAGGAAAGAAAGCAGTTTGGGCGTACAATCGCACAGCAGCAGAATACACAGTTCCAGCTTGCAAACCTTGCAACAGAGGTAGAGGCTGCCAAGATGCTTGTGTATAAGGCAGCACTTAAGAAACAGGAATTTGCAGATGGTGCAAAGGTTTCCTACTCTGTAGAAGCTGCTATGGCGAAGCTGTTTGCAGCAGAGACTGCAATGAATGTAACGACAAAGTGCGTACAGCTTTTCGGTGGTTACGGATACATCAAGGAGTACGAAGTAGAGCGTATGATGCGTGATGCAAAGATTACTGAAATCTACGAAGGAACTTCAGAGGTTCAGCGTATGGTAATCTCAGGAGCATTGTTAAAGTAAATCGCAGCATAAGATTAAAATATAAATAAAGGAGTGACAAAGCCGTGAAAATAGTAGTTTGTATTAAACAGGTTCCGGACACAAAGGGTGGCGTTAAGTTTAACCCGGACGGTACTTTGGACAGAGGTGCAATGCTTGCAATCATGAATCCGGATGATAAGGCTGGTTTGGAAGCTGCACTTAGATTAAAAGATGAGTATGATGCAGAGGTTACAGTACTTACCATGGGACTTCCGAAGGCAGAAGAGGTTCTTCGTGAGGCAATGGCAATGGGTGCTGACAAGGGCATCCTTGTCACAGACCGTGTGCTTGGTGGTGCCGATACATGGGCAACCTCTACCACAATCGCAGGTGCTTTAAGAAATATTGATTATGATCTCATTATCACAGGTCGTCAGGCTATCGATGGTGATACGGCACAGGTTGGTCCGCAGATTTCCGAGCATTTGGATCTGCCGGTCATCTCTTACGCAAAGGACATCAAGGTAGAGGGCGACAGCGTGATCGTACAGAGACAGTATGACGACAGATATCATAAGTTAAAGGTGAAGATGCCTTGCCTGATTACGGCGCTTTCAGAACTGAATGAGCCGCGTTATATGACTCCGGGCGGAATCTTTGATGCCTATGAGAAGGAGATCACGACATGGGGCAGAGCAGACTTAAAGGATG
>CADBMH010000385.1 GCA_902795705.1 uncultured Lachnospiraceae bacterium
AGAATGAAGGCATTCGATGCCGGTGCGGATACTTTATTGATTGATGTGGCTGATTTGTCTTTGCTGAATCAGTACCGGGTTTACGAAAGAAAAAACGGAAGACTTGCACTTCCGGCGGACAGTCTGCCGTCATTTATGGGGCAATTAAGCCTCAGGGGATTTTCTATTTGACGGATGATTGTGTGAATGAGGTTATAAAGGAGAATTATGAAAGGGAAAATCATCATATGGGATATTGACATTATCTGGGTAGAAGATTTGAAAAGTAAATTGCAGAGCAGAGGATATTTATGTGAGGAGGTCGATGATAAGGAGGAATTTTTTGAAAGTTTACAGGTAGTTGAGAATCCGATTCTTTGTATTTTATCTAAGGAAACGATGGAAGAATTTCATTGTAACCCGATGGAAATTATCAGGGAAGAACAAAGACGGTATCATATTCCGGCTGTACTTATTTCTGAAGAGGATTCGACCGATTGGGAAATAGAAGGGATTCACGCAGGAGCTGTAGAGGTGTTATTTAAAAACCGGACAACAAGGGTAGCGGAGGAGAGAATTATTTCTTTGCTTGATGGCAGCAGAGCAGAATGGTTTAGGAATGGAAAAGAACACCTTATGCAGGAACCGGATGGAAAAGAAATATTTGCCGGAATTCATTTTTCGGCTACGGAACAAAAGGTACTATCGGCACTTTATGAAGGGAAAATTGTCCGGCGGGAGACGCTGGTGAAAAAATATTGGGCTGATAGAGAAAATAAAGGGAACCGCGTGGTGGATACAGTGGTCAAGCAGCTTAGGAAAAAAATTCAAAATACCGGTTATGAAATCAAAAGTATCTATGGGGAAGGATATCAATTAAGAAAGATAAAAAAATAATATAGATATTATATTGTTACATGGTGAACATTTCAGAAAGTCGTGAAAAAATGTAAATAGCTTATCAGATTGGTAATTTACAGTTTTTTAATAGAATTAGCTACTGTCAGAAAAGAAAATCATAGGGAAAAGTATTTCTTGAAACGGAGAGATAGCAGGATATGAAAGCAATTCTAATAGAAGATGACATGATAGCTGTTAGAGCATTTGGAGCGTATATGCGTCAGGTGGGAAATTTAGAATTAGTTGGCATTTTTTCGGATGGAATGGAAGCCTTGTCCTTCCTTGTAAACAATAAGATTGATTTAGTAGTTTCCGGTATGGAAATACATACGATCGACGGTGTTTTGCTTGGAAAAATTTTAAGAACCGTTTTTCCGGAAATTCATTTGGTCTATATTGCAGATGATGAAACATATGCAATGGATGCGTTGAATCTAAATGCAGATGCTTATTTACTGAAATCCTCGACAAAATACGAATTTTGTGAAACGCTGAAAAAGCTGCCTGATTATGGCAGGGGAAGGGCCGGAAAGCAGATTTTTGTAAAAACATTCGGTTATTTTGATGTTTTTGTCGATAATCAGCCGATCATGTTCCGCAGCAGCAAAGCAAAAGAGCTTATGGCACTTCTGGTAGACAGACAGGGCGGTACCGTGAATACGGAGCAGATCATCTGTGCTTTATGGGAGGACAGACCGAATGATGAAGCGACACAGAATTTATGCTGGAAGACAACGAGAGCATTAAAACGGGAATTATCAGAATATGGGATTGAAGATATTTTTGTTGTGAACCGGAGTTTGAAAAGAATTGATACAGAATGTATTACCTGTGATCTGTATGAGCTGTTGGATGAAAAGGAGGATGCAAAGAGACAATTTGTCGGCGAGTATATGTTAGATTACAGCTGGGCAGAGGGGAGAATGGCAAATTTAAGTAAATTTTTAAAATAAACCTGCAAAGCAGGTTTATTTTTGTAGACCTGCAAAGCAGGTTTATTTTTATCTAATAGGAAAAAACATGCGCCAGAGTTTCGCAAGCGAAACTCTTTTTTTTACAAATTTTTTCAAAATTAGTGAGAGAAAAGCTAGAAAAATTGAAGCTTTTGGGAAAAAAGAGAAGAAAAAAATGCTGTAATTTGTTAAAATTCCATTTCAATTCCATTTGTGTTCCATTTCTATTCCGGTTTCCTGTCCTATAATAGGACTGCAATTGCGAAAATAATTGTTATGAAAAGGGAGGAAATAGGATGGAAAAGCAAAAATTAAAGCTTGTAATTGCTGATAATAGTGTACAGGATCGGGAAAGTAAGGAGAGAACGCTTTCAGAGATGGGGATGCAGATTCTTTTGTCGACAGGAAATGGGAGCAAGGTTCTGGAAATGATCAGAAAGAAAAGTCCGGATGTAGTGATCATGGATATGGTCTTGCCGGGAATTGACGCAATTGGAATTTTAGAAGAAGTAAACCGAATGCATTTTTTGGAAAAGCGTCCTATGTTTCTGATTGAGACGGCACTCCGTATGGAGAATTTAGTAACGAAAGCTCTGGAGGCAGGAGCTGATTATTATATGATGAAGCCTGTTTCAAACCGGGTTTTAGCAGATCGGATTATACAATTAGCGGAACGAAGAGAAGGACAACTGCCGATGCAGCCCGGGCAGACGGTCCGAAAGGAAAAGACCGATGAGACTGCTTTTGATGAACAGACGGAAACGCGTGATCCGGAGAAAAAGAGACATAAGCGCTACTCCGGAGATCTCGAATTAGATATTACAAATATTCTTTTAGAGATTGGGATTCCGGCGCATATTAAAGGATATCAATATATCAGGGAAGGGATTTTGATGGCCTTCTATGACAGGAATATGCTGCACTATATTACAAAATTTCTATATCCATCTATTGCCCAAAAGTATAAAACGACATCATCCAGTGTGGAAAGGACGATACGGCATGCAATAGAAATCGCATGGAGGCGGGGAGACATGGAAGTTCTGGAAGAAATTTTCGGAAATACGATATCGGCCGGCAGGGGAAAACCGACAAATTCAGAGTTCATGGCACTTTTGACGGACAAGCTGCGGTTGGAATACCGGGCCGGAAGCAGGGTTTCCTGAGGGGGATTTTGCAAGATTTTCTGCTACATATCTTGACGTGTTATCCGCTTTGCGCTATAATATTGTAGGTATTGTCGTACTTTTTATACGCATTTTTTGTATACATGAATACAAAGAGTCAAAGACAATAATATGTAAGAGCAAAGGAGGAAGAAAAATGCAGGCAAATTCTATGATGTCATTGACGGAAACACTGGATAACAAGTTTGACGAATTAGTTGAAAATTGCATGCGTTCCGGAGCGATTGATTTAAATCTTTATCAGGAGTATGATGTAAAGCGTGGATTGCGTGATAGTACCGGTAAGGGGGTTTTGACCGGTCTTACGGAAATTTCAGATGTGATTGGTTACAAAAATGTAGATGGAGTGAAAGAACCGACAGAGGGTGAGCTGTATTATCAGGGATATAATGTTAAAAAGATTGTCGGAAATGATCTGGATAAACGGTATTCTTATGAAGAAGCAACCTATCTGCTGCTGTTCGGCTCGTTACCGAACGAAACACAGCTTAGGGATTTTGAAAATATATTATCCAGTCTGCAGGAATTATCCGGTCAGTTTGTAAGGGATGTGATCATGAAAGCGCCAAGTGCGAATTTAATGAATGGCTTGCAAAAAAGCGTACTGACGCTCTATTCTTATGATGCGAATCCGGATGATATTGCTGTGCCGAACGTGCTTAGGCAGTCGCTGCAGTTGATTGCAAAGCTTCCGCTTATTTCGGTATATAATTATCATGCTTACAGACATTTTAGCTTTTTTGACAGCTTAGTGATTAAACCGGCGGTGAAGGATTATTCGACGGCTGAGAATATCTTACATATGCTGCGTCCGGATGGTGAGTTTACAAAGTTAGAGGCAAGAGTATTGGATGCGGCATTGGTACTCCATGCAGAGCATGGCGGTGGTAATAATTCAACATTTACCAATCATGTTGTGACCTCGTCGGGCACGGATACCTATTCGGCTGTGGCTGCTTCGATTGCCTCCTTAAAGGGACCGAGACATGGTGGTGCAAATCTGAAGGTACAGCAGATGATGAAGGATTTAAAGGAAAACTGTACAAATGTTGAGAGCGAGGATGCGGTCAGAGAGTATCTGCAAAAAATATTAAATAAGGAAGCGTTTGATGGCTCGGGGCTGATCTATGGAATCGGACATGCCGTATATACACTCTCTGATCCTAGGGAAGTGATCTTAAAGGAGTATGCTGAGAAGCTTGCGAAAGTGAAGGGCTGGGAGGCAGAGTATGCTCTTTATGACAGGGTAGAGCGAAATGCGGTAGATCTTTTGGCGCACCGGTCCCATGTGCTGAAACCGGTATGTGCAAATGTTGATTTTTACAGTGGTTTGATTTACTCCATGTTAGAAATTCCGGAGGAATTGTTTACACCGATCTTTGCAATTTCAAGAATTGCGGGATGGAGCGCACATCGTTTGGAAGAATTGGTAAATAAAGGAAAAATAATTCGTCCGGCATACAAATATGTGGGACATCATGTAGAGGAAGATTAAAAAAGCAGTATATTTTTTTGAGAAAGCACCATACTATTCTTGTTAAATTAAACTATGTGTACTATAGCAGATAGGAAACAGCTATAGCACTGGAAAGGTATGGTGACCAAATTGAGAAAAAAATATTTAATGTTTACTGCTGCTGTATGTTTATCAATGATGTTGTTTGCAGGATGCGGTACTGATCAGAATGGAACAGCCGGAAATGATAATATGGGGGCGTCTGCATCTCCGAACGGATTAGTAGATGATGCTGAGGATGGCGCGGATGATGTAAGAGATGGCATTGGCGATGCGGCAGAGGATGCCGGCGAGGGAGCGAAGGATTTGATTGATGGTGCCTCTGATGCAGCCAAGGGTGCCGGAAACGGCGTGAAAAATGCCATTGATGATGTGACAGATGATGACGATGAAGATATGGATGATGAGGATGATGATTCTGATACGAATAATTCTGTGACCAGTGGTAAAATCAACTAATCCCCGAAATAATGAAAAAACAGGAAAAGAGCGGTAGCACAAAGTGTTTCCGCTCTTCGTTTATTTAGAAAATTCTGTAAAAAAACAGCATACTGCCTAAAGTGCAATCGCATAAAGATCAAACAGTCTTCCGTTCTGCTCGATTTCTTTTTCAAAACTCATATTCAGGTTTTTGGCGGTACGGATGGAACGCGCATTTTCTTTATCGATCAGAGCTACGATTCTTTTGATATCTAATTCAGATCTGGCAAATTCGAAAACGGCGTGGCAGCATTCTAAAGCATAGCCATATCCCCAATGTTCTTCGTCTAACAGATAAGACAGGGAGATTTCTTCTTTTCCGTCAATCTTCTGATTTTCAATACCGCATTTTCCGATCAATTGTTTGGAGGTTTTGCTAAATACGCCCCAGACGCCATAGCCATAAAAGGAATAAACATTTTTGATATATGCGGCCTGCTTTTCGATTTCGGTTTCTAAATATTCGTCAATGTCCGGAATATATTTTTTGACAGCGGGATTGCTGTATATTTCGTAGACCTTAGCAACATCATCTGTTGACATCTCCCGGATAAACAAACGTTTGGTATCCGCGATCGTCACCGGATTTCCTGTACTTCTGGAGTGAACATTCTTAAAAAATCTATGGTCGATTCCTGCAAAGGATTCCAAAAGAACATCCGCTGATTTCAAGGATTGGTTTCCGGAATGCGGATTGATGTATCCGACACAGGTAATGCCGGCGGCTTTTGCAGCTTCTACTCCGAAATCAGAGTCCTCGACGACCATGGCTTCCTTAGGATTGACACCCAGCTCTCTTAATGCGAGTTCAAAGATGTCGGGTGAAGGCTTTGGATTCGGAACTTCGGAGCCGGATATCTGCTTTTTAAAATATTTTTTGATGTTCAGTGTTTTCACTGCTTTTTCTATCTCGGAAGGCGAAGATGAGGAAGCGATGGCAAGATGATATCCGCTGTGATACAGATCCTTTAAAAGCGTTACAATGCCTTCGGAAATCAGGTAGCCTTCGTCTTTTAAAATATTTCTTTTTTCCGTTTCCATTTCCTCTAACAGATCCTCCGGCGAAACAGAGAGATTTAATTCTTTAATAGCTGTATCCACCATGTGCCCTGTAGAACTGCCGATAAATCCGACCGGATAGTCATCATCGATGTCGGCACCGTGCTTTCGAAATATATTTAGTGCTGCTTTTGCGTGCTGCGGCTCGCTGTCAATAATGACACCGTCTAAATCAAATATAATGGCTTTTAACATGATATCATCTCCTAGTAAAATCTGTGAATAATAACCAATGGTAACAAAATCATTATATCAAAGATACCTTTTTGTTGCAAATTTATCTTGAGATGGCTATAATGGTGTATAAGGGCGCTTTGAATGTAGTTTAACGAGGCGCGGATAGTAACCGGGACGCTTGCATGGGAGCAGGTCCGGAGGTAGAAATGCTGAATTCAGGAGGAAGATTATGGCACAGGTAAAACCATTTCAGGCAGTGAGACCGACAGAGAAGCTTGTCGCAAGGGTGGCAGCACTTCCGTATGATGTTTATAACAGGGCAGAAGCGAAGGCTGTGGCAGAAAAGGAGGAGTTCTCCTTTTTGAAGATCGATCGTGCAGAGACACAGTTTCCGGACGATGTGGATACTTATGATGAAAGAGTTTACGAGAAGGCGAGAGAGCTTTATCTGGAGATGAAGGAAAAAGGGGTATATATTACTGATCCCGACCGGTGCTATTATATATATGAGCTGACGATGGACGGAAGGGCGCAGACCGGTATTGTGGCATGTGCCGGAGTGGATGATTATATGAATAATGTGATCAAAAAGCATGAGAATACGAGAGAAGAAAAGGAGCAGGACCGTATTCATCATGTGGATACAATGAGTGCACAGACAGGACCTATTTTTTTGGCATATCGTGCGAATGATGTGATCCGGGAGATTGTAGACCGGGAAAAAGAGGAGTCGGCTGCTCTTTATGATTTTACGGCAGATGACGGGATACGCCACAGGGTATGGAAGTTAGCGGAGCCTGACAAGGTGGAAAAAATAGCTTTGGCTTTTGAACAAACGGATAAGATTTATATTGCTGACGGACATCACCGTGCGGCATCTGCTGTTAAGGTCAGTCTGAAGCGAAGGGAGGAACATCCGGATTATGACGGGACGGAGGAGTTTAATTATTTCCTGTCCGTGCTGTTTCCTGATGAGGAGCTGATGATCATGGATTATAACCGCAGCGTGAAGGATCTGAACGGCTTAACAAAGGAAGAATTTTTGAAGAAAACAGAAGAGCATTTCAAGATATCAATGATGGCAGAAAAAAAGCATCCGGAGAAAAAGGGACAGGTTGCGATGTATTTAGAAAAGCAGTGGTATCTGTTGGAGGCGAAGGAAGAGTTGCTTCACATTACAGATGCGGTGGCGTCGTTAGATGTGTCCCTGTTACAGGACTATTTGCTCAGACCGGTGCTTGGGATTGAAGATCCGAGAACGGATGAACGGATTGATTTTATCGGCGGAATCCGTGGTTTAGAGGAGTTAGAAAGGCGCGCCGACAGCGATATGAAGGTTTCGTTTGCGATGTATCCGACTTCCATCCATGAGCTTTTTGATGTGGCGGATGCGGGGCTTTTAATGCCGCCGAAATCCACATGGTTTGAGCCGAAGCTGCGCAGTGGGATTTTTATTCATGAGATATAATGTAAGGAACAGAGAGGAACGAGTATGGAAAAGAAATTATATGATTTAATGGATTGGGCGGCGATTGAAGCAATCGTTTATTCAGAGGAGGAGCATCCGGAGGAGATACTTGGAGCCCATAAGGTACGGGGAGGTGTGCTGATTCAGGTATTTTTTCCGGGAGCCGAGACTGTTCTTGTAAAGAAAGATACAGACGGCAGGCTGTATCCTATGGAGGAGGCCGATGAGGAGGGATTTTATGCGGTTTTGATTTCGGCCAGAAAACTTTTTTCTTATTCGCTTCTTGTTAAATATGCAGATGGAACGGAAAAGCAGGTCAGGGATCCGTATCTTTACCAGAATATATGGACGGAGGAAAGCTTTCTGGAATATTCGGATGGATCGGCGAAAAAGATTTATCAGAAGCTTGGAGCACACAGGACAGCAGTAGACGGAGTCGGGGAGGAAGCACGGCTTTTAAAGCCGGATAAGTCAGCCGGAAAGAAGAAACAGGAAGTGATCACGGGGACCCGGTTTGCTGTCTGGGCACCAAACGCAATGCGTGTCAGTGTAGTGGGAGAGTTTAATCATTGGGATGGCAGGGTTCATCCGATGATCCGTCAGGGGGATACCGGAGTTTTTGCGCTGTTTCTGCCTGATGTTGAGGAAGGGGCAGCTTATAAATACGAGATCAAATACCGGCCGAATGAAGTGAATTTGAAAAGCGATCCTTTTGGCTTCGGCGTAGAACGTGGAGCAGAAAATGCAAGTGTGGTTACGGAGCTTGAGGGATTTGCATGGAAGGATAAAGCGTGGTTAGAGAAAAGGAAGAAATTTGATTATCAGAAAGAGCCTTTCTCTGTTTACGAGGTGAATTTGGGCAGCTTTATGGACGATGCGAAGACTACTTATCGAAAATTAGCACCAAAGCTTGCTGAGTATGTGTTAGATATGGGATATACACATGTAGAGCTTTTGCCTGTGACGGAGGCTGCAGCAGATGATGAACTCGGATACCGGGTGAATAATTTCTATTCTGTTTCGTCTAAATACGGTTCTCCGAAGGATTTTATGTATCTGGTGAACTATCTTCACGGCAAGGGGATTGGCGTGCTTTTAGACTGGATTCCATCAGGCTTTTCGATGGATGAAAGCGGTTTGAAACTGTTTGATGGAAAGCCTTTATATGGCCGATATAATGTACTCGGAGAGGAAGATGCGAATGGAGATACTTTTTTCTTTGATTATAAAAAGCCGCAGGTATGTAATTTTTTGATTGCGAATGCGGTATACTGGAAAGAGGTATATCACATTGACGGACTTCGTGTATGCGGTGTGGCTCCGATGTTATATTTAGACTATGGTAAAACAGGCGGCGGGTGGCTGCCGAATGAGTTTGGAGGAAAAGAAAATCTGGAAGCAATTCAAATGATCCGGAAGCTTAATGAAGTTTTTCACGCTTTCGGAGATGGGGCGGTTTTGATTGCTGAAGAATCAACATCGTTTCCGATGGTCACGGGAGACGAGAAGGACAGCTTGGGCTTTGATATGAAGTGG
This sequence comes from uncultured Lachnospiraceae bacterium, assembly GCA_902795705.1. Taxonomy (GTDB): domain Bacteria; phylum Bacillota; class Clostridia; order Lachnospirales; family Lachnospiraceae; genus Butyribacter. Next base: position 9,256 of record CADBMH010000385.1, read on the forward strand.
AATCTCGGCTGGCTGCACGATTTTCTTGCCTATATGCGGATCGATCCGTATTTCCGGAAGGGGAGCCATGACAAGCTGGTGTTTAGTATGATCTATGCATATAGTGAAAGATTCTTATTGCCGATTTCCCATGATGTAACCGGAGAGGAGGGAATGGATCTTTTCCGTCAGATGCCGGGGGATGATGACCAAAAAGAGGCGAATGTCCGTGCATTTATCGGATTTATGATGACGCATCCGGGGAAAAAACTGTTTTCGTTCCGCGGGGAGTTTTTGAATGCCTATATCAAGGAGTGGAATGAATTTTACAAAAAACATCCTGCCCTTTTCCGGATGGATTATGAACCGGATGGATTTGAGTGGATCAGCAATCTGGATGCGGACCACAGCATTATTGCATTTCTCAGAAAGGCTGAGAAAGAAACGCTTTTGGTAGTTTGCAATTTTACACCGGTCATCTATGAGAATTTTAAAGTCGGAGTTCCGGGAGAAAATAAATATAAAGAAATTTTTAATAGTGATAAAAAGGAATTTGGTGGTATGGGAACGGTAAACAGAAAGCAGGTCAGTGCCAAACCGATGCCCTGGGATGGAAGGGAATATTCTGTTGCTGTTAATGTGCCACCGATGGGAGTCAGCGTTTTCGAATGCTTGTAAAGCTCCCTGATATTTAGAATAACGAAAGAGATGCAGTAAGTATCCGGGAAGGCAGGTGAGAGTTGTGGTTCGTTTCTTGCGCACTGATGACAAGATCATTCATGAGGAGGAAAGGATTATTCCGGGCGTATGGGTAAACATGATCAATCCGACGATTACGGAAAGCGAAGAAATAGCAGAGGAAATGGGGATTGATGTACAGGATCTTTTAGCAGCTCTCGATGAAGAAGAAAGCTCCCGTGTGGAATTAGAAGATGGATATACGCTTATCCTGGTGGATATTCCTGCAACGGAGATCCGACACGATAAAGAGGCATATAATACGATTCCTCTCGGTATCATCCTGACACAGGAAGTGATTTTAACGGTATGCGCAGAGGAGACTCCGGTGTTAGATGTATTTGTCAATGGAAGGGTAAAGGAGTTCAGCACGAAGAAAAAACTGCGGTTTGTTTATCAGATTTTATTCCGTGTGGCAACCTTGTATCAATCTCATCTGCGTATTATAGATAAGAAAAGGACGGAGATTGAGGAGCGGATTGCGACGGATACGGAGAATGCAGATTTAATCGACCTGCATGCATTAGAGTCCACGCTCGTATACTTTGCCACCTCTCTCAGGGCAAATGCATCTGTACTTGACCGCTTGACAAGATATAAGAGACTGGAACAGTATCCGGATGACAAGGATCTTCTGGATGATGTGATCGTCGAAAACCGGCAGGCGATCGAGATGGCGATGATCTACCGTGATATCATCAATGGAACCAGGGAACTGATGTCATCTGTTTTGGACAGTAGATTGAATAATGTTATGAAAACACTGACCTCCATTACATTAGTCATGGGTATTCCGACACTGGTATCCGGTCTTTACGGAATGAATGTGGCACCTGAATGGATGCCGCTTGCGAGAACGGCACACGGCTTCGGAATCATCTGCGGAATTGTTTTTTTATTGTGTCTGCTCACTTTACTGCTTTTGAGAAAAAAGAAAATTTTTTAACACATCAAAGGATGAAATGTATTTTTTTCTGATTTTGGAATAACCTAGGAATTAGAGATTGCTGTCTGCTTTTTCTTGTGGATTTGAGAGGAAGGATAAAATGAAAGAATTTATACATGCTGCGAGGCAGGTTTTAGAGGGAAACCGCCCGGTTGATGAACGAAAGAAATATCAGGTGATCGAGTTTTTGCTGGGACTGGTCCACCTGGTGTTTGTCATCTATTTTGCTGCTCTGCATGTGCCGGTTATGGTTTATTATAATATTATAATTGTAATAGGATATATGTCCCTCGTAGCAGTGTTACAGAAGACAAACGCTTATTTTTGTGTCTGTGCTGCAACTTTCGGTGAGATTCTGGTACATTCCATGCTGGCAACGATTCTGTTAGGATGGGATTTTGGATTTATGATCTATACCGTTGGTCTGGTGCCGTTTGCGTTTTATATCGGATATACGATTCAAAATTTTAAACATCATATTTTGATTCCCGCAACGACATCTCTGATCGTCTGCGTTTGCTATTTTGTAGTAAAGGTTATTTCGGAGCAGCATGGAGCGCTGCTTGCGGATGATTATCCGGAGCGGATGATCAGCCTGGCAAATTATGTCAATAATGTGCTGGATTTTCTGCTGCTCTGGGTGGTGGCAGTGCTTTTTGCCTTGGAGATCAATTTTATGCATAAGAGTTTAGAGCGGGAGAATCGTTCTCTGGAGCGGATTGCAAACCATGATCCGCTGACGCACCTTTTAAACCGTCACAGCATGAGCAGCTATCTGAAAAATGCGATGAAGGCGGCAGAAAAGAAAAGGAAACCGTTTTGTCTTATTATGGCGGATATTGATGATTTTAAAAAGGTCAATGATACATACGGTCATGGATTCGGAGATGAGGTTTTGATCACTGTGGCAAATATTTTGACGGAAAATGTCAGAAAAGAGGATTATGTCTGCAGATGGGGAGGAGAAGAATTTTTGATCCTGATCCATGCCGGAGAAGAGATTGCGCTGCAGGCAGCAGGCAGAATCTGTGAAGATGTTGCAAAATCCGTAGTGGCACAGGGAGATACGAAAGTTTCCGTGACGGTCACGCTTGGAGTAGCGGAGTACCATTTAGGGGACAGTATTCGAAGACTGGTAGAAAAGGCAGATGATAAGCTTTATGAGGGAAAGAGGACCGGAAAGAACCGGGTTGTATTCTAAAATGGAGGCGACAGATTGATGAAAAAGTATGCAGTGATTACCGGTGCCAGTAGCGGGATCGGCAAGGAAATGGCAAAGATTCTGGCAAAAAGAGGTTATGCGCTGATTCTTGTTGCGAGAAGGGAAAAGCGATTGGAAAGTTTGGCGAGAGCTTTAAAAACGGAAGTGATTCCTTTTGAAGCGGATGTCAGCAGGGATGAGGACAGAAAACGGCTGCTGGAGCTTATTGACCGGAAAAATGTTGAAATTTTTATTAATAATGCAGGCTTTGGGGATTGTGGCAAGTTTACCGATACATCACTGGAAAAGGAAAAGCAGATGATCGATGTAAATATTACTGCAGTCCATGTTTTTACAAAGGAAATGGTAAAGCGGTTTGTGAAGAAGGATCATGGATACCTTTTAAATGTAGCATCCTCGGCGGGGCTTTTGCCTGCGGGACCGTTTATGGCGACCTACTATGCGACGAAAGCATATGTGGCAAGCCTGACACAGGCGGTTGCAGAGGAATTAAAGGAACGAGGGAAAAAGGTCTATGTCGGAGCATTGTGTCCGGGACCTGTCCGGACGGAGTTCGATCAGGTGGCGGATGTGAAGTTTTCCATGTCCGGAATTTCGGCGAAGCGTTGTGCTTCTTATGCGATTAATCAGATGTTTTTGAAGGAATTGATTATTGTGCCTACTTTTTACATGAAGGCAGCAGTCTTTTTCTCGCGCCTTCTGCCGAGGGAGGTTCTGCTTCCGATGACGGCGAAGCAGCAAATG
>CADBMH010000386.1 GCA_902795705.1 uncultured Lachnospiraceae bacterium
AATTTTACAGATGAGGCAAACGCTTTTGGAACGATAAATAATTGTTTGGTGCAACCCCTGCCCACTATAACACGAACCAGAAGCCGCTAATTCACTACCTTTACCATACTATGTCTGACGACACTTTCTTTATACATATATCCTTTTTGCATCTCCTCAGCGACCGTACCACTTTCTAAGGAATCATCATCAACCGCCATTACCGCATTATGAAGGTTCGGATCAAATTCCTTTCCGACTGCCTCGATCGGCTTTACACCCAGCTCTTCAAACGATGTGAGCATCTGCTTATAAATAAGCTCCATTCCCTCTACAAACGAAGATTTTTTTTCCTCCTCCGGAACCGCCGCCAGTCCTCTTTCAAAGTTATCAATGACCGGCAGGATTTTTTCAATCACCGTCTTCGCTCCGATTTCAAACATCTGAGACTTTTCCTTTTCCGAACGGTTTCTGAAATTTTCAAACTCTGCTAACTGTCTGAGTCTGGCATCCTCTAATTCTTTGACCTTTTCTTCTAATTTATTTTTCTTTTCCTTCTTTTTACTAAATACAGAACCTTTTTCCTCTTTGCCGGAACCGGTCTTTTCAGAAGCAGCCTCTTTCTCCCCGGCTTCTGCAGCCGTTTCAACGGAAGATTCATTCTCTGCTTTTCCAGTTTCCTTATTATCTGTATGATCCGAATCACCGGAGGCTTTTTCCTGCTCCGCTTCTTCCTTTACAGAAGCTTCGTTTACAGCTTCTTCTTTTTTTGTCTCCTTCTTTTCCTCTGCCACTTTTGTTCACCTCTCTATTTTTCTTTAAATATATCATCAAGCTGGCCCATCAGGGAATTCAATGTACCAACTACTTTGTCATAATCCATTCTTTTCGGTCCGACAATACCGATCTTTCCGTATACACCTTCTTCAATCTGATACGTCGCCGTCACCATCGAGCAGTCCTTCATCGAATCCACATGGTTTTCATCTCCGATATAGACCTGAATATCATGAGTATCACTGTTCATCTCCCTGTCCGGAAGCCCCAGCCAGCTATGGAAGGTTTCCTTATCCTCAAACGCTCCGATGATTTCTGCTGCTTTTGACTTATCCGACAGCTCCGGATACTTTAAGATGTTTGTCGCACCACTCGTATAGATTTCCGGATCTTCTTCATCCACCAGTGTCTTTCCTATCACATCCAGAACAGAATCAATGACCGCCCCATATGCTCCCATTTGCTCTTTGATCTTCTGGATCAGCACCAGATTGATCTCGACCAGATCCAGTCCGTTTAAGGTTGTATTTAAGATGAAATTTAATTTAACAATCATCTCCTCCTCAACCTCTGCATCCACCCGAATCATTTTGTTCTTTACAATATTATTGTCCAAAACGATAACAACTAACAAATGCTCCGGATCCACTGATGTAATCTGAATGAACTTCACATGCTTGGTCTGATACCTCGGTGCAGATACCATCGTCGCATAGTTTGTATTCTTCGCCAGAAACTTCGCAACCTGCTTCAGCACATCATCTAACTTCCCGGCCTTTTCCTCAATCTCTTCTCTGAGACTGTTTACCTCACTCTCCTTCGCTTCGAGCATCGTATCTACATAGAGACGATAACCTTTATCCGAAGGAATGCGTCCTGCTGAAGTATGCGGCTGCAAAATATAGCCCATCTCCTCCAGATCCGCCATCTCATTTCGAATCGTAGCAGAACTAAGCTTCAGATCACTGTATTTAGAAATGGTTCTTGAACCCACCGGCTCGCCGGTATCCAGATAAGTTCGGATAATCGCCTGCAGGATCTTTAACTTTCGTTCATCTAATTCCATCTGCGTTCTCCCTCCGATCCTGTATTCCTGCCTTCTTTGTACCAGAACAGGATATTGGAAACCGTTAAAACCAGTGGTCCCCTCCCTTTCGGGATTTTGTTAGCACTCAACTTAATGGAGTGCTAATTTCTACTAAATAAGATAACACGAGGCAAAAGCATTGTCAAGGGCTTTTTTGGAAAAAATATTTTTGTCTGTAAAATTGCATGATGCAGAATGAGGGCAAGTCAAAATTCATGCATATATTGTGTTTAAAATCGAGGTGTGATATAATTGTGATATTTATTGAAAGCAAGAGGAGGGTTTAAGACATCCATGAAAAATAATAAAAAATCTGCCGGCAAAACGGATGACAATAAAAAGGTCAACTTAAAGGAAAAGTTCTTTCGGTCGGTCAAATGCCTTTTTTACTATATAAAAATGCTCAGACATTCGAAAAATAATCTGGACAAAAAATTTACGATCCTTTTACTGACAAACAGGGACTCGGATAATACCGGAGACCAGATTATCGAAGCATGTGATATTTCTTTGATTCATGCCGTAATGAAAAACCTGGGAATGAAAAAAGGCGAATATTTTATCTCCAGCCGCGCGGCAAGCATGGTTTCGAGAAGCTATTTAAGTTCCAAGAATCCGGATCTTTTAAAATCTGCAAGAAGAGCGATCAAAAATGCAGACCTTGTCGTCTTCGGCGGAGCCCCGATGTTCAACTACAAATACCAGAGCTTTTATGAGAGAACCGCGACCGAGATTGACCTTTGCAAAAAGTTCCATGTCCCGGTCATCTTCTCTGCCGTCGGTATCGAATACTTTGATCCGGAAAACCCGAAGTGTCAGCGTATCGTAGAATCCGTAAACCAGTCTGTCGTAAGACAGGTCACGACCAGAGATGATTTTGAATCCTTAAAAAAGATCAAACAAAACGAAAAACTCGTAATCGCGAAGGTTTCCGATCCTGCGGTCTTTTCAGACAGAGTCATGCGCCTCTTCAAAGTGAAAAAGAAGAAAAAGGATAAGAAAAAAATCGGTCTTTTCGTTCTGCGCGCGAACGGCTTTGTCGATAATGGTTACGATTTTCCAAGAGAGAAAGCCGCCGTTTTTTGGTGTGATTTAAAGAAGGAATTTGAGAACAGAGGCTATGACTGTGAGTTCATCAGCAACGGACATTTTAATGACGAGGTATTTTTGGACTGCCTGATCAGAGATCACGGTGCGCCGTTAAAGGATACAATCTTTAATATCAACAAATTAGATGACCTTGTCCATTATTTATCACAGTACGACGGCATCATCTCCTGCCGCCTGCATCCAAGCATCATCTCCTACTCCATGAAGATTCCGTCCGTAGGACTTCTGTGGAATATGAAGGTACAGGGCTTTTATGACAGCATCGGCTACGGGGATCGTGTCGTTGCTGCAGAGAATCTCACTGCAGCCCATGTGGCGGACAAGCTGGAAAAAGCGATGCAGGAAGGCGTCCATCAGGAAAAAGAATTCATGATGAGCGTTTATGAATATCTGTTTATGGGATTCCAAAATGTCCTGAAAAAGAAATATAAAAAAGTCCGCGGCAAAAAAGCATGGTCTTATGAAAAGCTGTTGAAAAATCTCCCTCCGTTTTCCGGGACTTCGGAAAATGAAGCAAATGCAAAACTGGAACGCAAATTCCGAAGAACCTTTAACTCCTTCAGCGGGAAAGAAAAAACGATCAAAAAGCTAAAAGAGCAGGTGCGCTCCTTAGAGCAGGAGAAGCCTTCCGAATAAACAAAGTTATAAAAAAATGAATGAATTTTTCCGATATAACTTTAAATAAGTAAAAAGTGAGGTTTTCCTATGGAGCAAAGAATCAATCCTTTAAATGCAAATACAGCAGGCGGCGGTCAGGCACAGAGAAATGCCGAAGCGATGAGGCAGCGTTCCGCAGGGAGCTCCTCTCAGAGCGGACAAGCAGGTAAAACGATCGGTGCGCGCTCTGACTATGCGATCACCAGAAGTCCCTCTGCCCTGCGCGTCGGCGATACGATTCGCGGAGAGATTACCGCCCTTAGAAATAATGAAATCGCCATTACATTAGAAGATAATACAACCATCCGCGCCTTTATCTCTGACAGCTCCTCCTTTTCGATCGGACAGACAGGCACCTTCCGCCTGTCGCAGATTTCGGGAAATGCCCTGTATCTGGAAAATGTTTCATTGGGACTCAGCAACACGGAAGCTGCCATGATAAATAAAGCCCTTGAGGAAGCAGGACTTCCGCCTACGGATTACAACCAGAATGCCGTCAAAGCGCTGATGGATAATATGCTTCCGATCAATCGCGCATCGATCCAGCATCTGATGCAGCAGGCATATGACTTCGAAACAGAGGATATGAATACTCTCGCTGTCATGAATCGTCTGATGATGAAAATGGATAAGGAATCCGTCGCACAGTTCAGCAATTATCGAAACGACAATTACCAGCTTTTAGAACAGCTTGGAAATTTTTCAAAGGATATTCCGGCACTTCTTCACGCACTGGCAGATAACAGTCCTGCCGATGCGGTCGCTGCTTTCGGAAAAAGCATGCTCTCCATCGGACTGACTTCTCCGATGGACTTACTCTCGAATAATAACACAAACGCGCCGACTCTTGCCGATCTTCCACCGGAGGTTTCAAAAGAATTAGCGGCAATGTTGGAAAACACCCCGCTTACCGAGGATACACTTGCGCAGCTTGAGGATCGCACCCTGTCTCTGCAGGATGCCGTAACCTTACTTCGGGATGCTGCCACAAACGGCACGATCCAGATTCCGAAGGGCACCTCTCCCGCCGCCTTTGCAGAGCAGATCAATCACCTGATCGAGGTATTGGAGCCTTCCGCACAGAACACCCCGGAAATCACCGAGGACTATGTAAGAAATATCATTACACTCCAGAATGAAAAGGCTTCCGAGCTTGCTGCAGAAGGAGGAGAAACACCGGAAGCAGCTGAGGATGGCAGACAGGCACAGACACCACTTGCAGCAGAGACCGAGACTGCACAGAACACACAGGAAAAGCAGGAATCTCCGCTCACGGCAGCGGGAAAGTTTTTCCAGGCACTTTCCGACAGTGCGAAAAACACCCTTTCCGCATCCTTCCAGTCTCTTCGTGCCCCAAAAGAGGTACAGCCGGATCCTGCGGCGGCACAGCCGAATAAAGCACTTGACATGCTGACGGAAACCTATGAAAATTTTTCGAGGGAACATGATCTTTTAAGTAATTATCTTTCTACCGATGAAAGAAATGAACTTTTAAATCATCTGCAGGAAATGCCGATCAGTAAAAACATGCTGTTAAAAATCAGCTCCGGAGAAGCCACGACAAAGGAAGTTATGGAAGTAATCCACAATACCATGTCCATGGCAGACAGCGAACAGGTAAAGTCCCTGTTACAATCCGAGGGCTTCGAAAAGCTGTTTGCAAGAATGCTCCAAAGCAACTGGACCTTGACACCGGAGCAGTTACAAAAAGATAAAATTTCAGATTTTTATAATCAGATGCAGAGACAGTTAGGCGAATTCCGTAATCTGATCCAAAGTACTCTTTCCGGCTCCGATTCGGAAAATTTAAGCGGTTTTGCCAAAAATATGGAAGATAATATTTCCTTTATGAAGACATTAAACGAAACCTTCTCCTACTTCCAGCTTCCTTTAAAGCTGCCAAGTCAGGATGCACACGGCGATCTCTATGTCTATACACAAAAAGAAAAATTAAAGAATCATCCGGAGAAAAACAGCGTGCTTCTGCATCTGGATATGGAGCATTTGGGAAAAATCGATATCCGCATTGACCGAAACAGAAATGATGTCCTCACAAACTTTTCCCTGAATGACGAAGAAAGCGTCAACCTGTTCCGTGTAAACACAGATATGTTAAAAAACGCCCTTGCAAACCAGGGATATAACTGTCAGGTTCAGGTGTCCAAAAAAGAGGCACCGTCCCCGACCATGGATGATTTTATCAATACCAAGGTAAATACGCATGCAACGACAGATATGAAGCGCTTCTCTTTTGATATCCGGGCATAATTTTGAGCGCTGTTTACCTCATAGAAAATTTACGGAATTTCCTATGAGTAAAAAGAAAGCCATGCAGAACAAAATTCCGCATGGCTTTCTTTTTACTCAGCACTATCACTGTTTTTGTGTTCTTCCTTTTTCTCAACTGCTTCTTCTACATCCTCAAAGAT
>CADBMH010000387.1 GCA_902795705.1 uncultured Lachnospiraceae bacterium
GAGGAGCTGGAAAAGCCTTTTGAGGGGCTGGATTCCCTGGTGGATAAACTGGATGTGGAGGTTTCATGGGGGAACAGGAAGTTAGAGCATCGTCTGGAAGGGATACAGAAATCAAGGTTACTGTTAGACCGGGTGAATGAAGCGTTGACCGTTCTCAAGAAGAAACCGGAGAATGGGGAAAAGCTGTACCAGTTAATTTATTTGACTTACATAGGGGATGAGGAACTGAGCCATACGGAGATCTTATATCGGCTGGATATGTCATCGAGGAGCTATTACCGGTTAAGACAGCAGGCGGTTACGATACTTTCTATCAGGCTGTGGTCTGTGCCGGCGGCAGAGGTGGATGTGTGGTTAGAGATGGTGAAACTGATTGAGGGAATGGAGTAGTCTGAACAAAAAAGCGGTAGTTCATTAGGCAGTTATTTTCTGACTGCCTGATGAATACTGACAAGAAATTGCAAACAAAATATGCAAAAATGTCCTTTTATTTTGCAAAAATGGACATAGGACTTGCATTATATTCAGGCATAGAAGTATTATACTTGATGTACAGTTATGACATGAGAAATGGATGAACAGATTGAAAGAAAGCAATAAGAAATAAAGAAAGAAGCAGATATTAAAAAACCTAAGCATATACCAGTATATACTTAGGCAATTTGTTAATCAATGTCCAGATTGTTTCTGGGGTGTTTGTTGATCAGTATCTCCCGCTGTTTTGCCAGAGATACATGAGTATAGTTTTCTGTGATATGTATGGAACTGTGTCCGAGCATATTCTGAATATACCGGATATCAACATCTGCTTCCAGAAGACTTGTAGCAAAAGTATGTCGGAACATATGGGGAGTAATGTGGTGGTCTATGGATGCCAAACGACAATATTTTTTTAACATTCTGCGGACTGCCTGATCTGATAGGGGAGTACCATTCTGTCGGATAAAAAAATGGTTGTTTTGATGTTTGACAACAGAGTATTCCTTTTTGTATGATTTTAGTACGGTCATGACGTTTGGATTTCCAATCTGTAATAGGCGTTCCTTTGCACCTTTGCCATAGATCAGTATGGTTCCATCGACAAGGTTTACCTGACCTTCTTGCAAGGAGCAAAGTTCAGAAATGCGAATGCCGGTCGCAAACAGCATTTCACAAACAGCAGAATCTCTGAGTGCTTCTTTTTGCTGATAAGGGGTCTTTCCATTGATCTGTTGGTTGCGTATTACTTTCAGTAGTGCTTCAACGGTATGCAGAGGAATTGTTTTGGGTAAGACGATTGGTTCCCGGAACTTGGTATAAATGTGGCTAAAAGGATTGTATGTAAGAATATTTTTGTATTCCAGGTAATGAAAAAAAGCTTTTAAAGAAGCGATTTTTCGTTTTGCAGTCCGGGGTTTGAAATTACTATGCAGGTATGCCAGATATTCTTCAAGAAGTTCCTGGGATATATCTTCCAAACAGTCTGCATTGCTATGTTCCTGAAACTGTTTTAAGTCAGTGTGGTAAGCTTTGACTGTTTTAAAGTCTAATCTTTTTTGTAAGGAACAGTTATTTAAGTAACTGCTGATATATGTTTCGATGGTATTCATGATTCATTATGCCTCCTTTTGGGTTTAATGCTATTATTATGGCAGATTTTGCAGAAAAAAGGAGATTTATAGTGACTTTGGATGGAAAATGTTGTATTATGTATAAGTGATGGATAATATCCTATTATCTGTCAGTTGGTGAATTTACTTAACTTGTAAAACAAGTGGACTATCCGGATTCGGAAAAAAATAAGTGTTATTCGCTAGATAAACTATAATAATAAAAATTAGGTGTATGATATGTATATTTTAAAACGATTTTTGGGTAACGAATTTGAACAATTTAATAATATAATCAACCAATATAACCTTGAACAAAATAGATATATAAATCTTACTGCTTGTGTTAGCTATCCATTTCAAGAAGTTCTTGATGTTCAAGCAATGCCACTTGCAACTGTACCAACGGAAGGAACTCGAAGAAAAAGATATTTTCCAAGTGTGAAATCTATAGATGCGGTTGAAGATTATGCAGAAAAACTGGGATTAAGTCTTTTTCAAATTCAAGATTCAGCGTATAAAATTAGTATACAACCAAATTCTGGAACACAAGCAAATCAAATTGTATATAATGCTATCTTGAATAATGGAGATACTGTAATTTCACTTAGTCCTCAAGATGGAGGTCATATTTCACATACAAAACTTGGTTGTCGAGATATTCATCCTATATACTTTGCATTAAATGATAATTTGGAAATAAATTACGAAACATTCGAAAAACAAATATTAAACGAATCTCCTAAACTGGTTATTGTGGGAGCTTCTTCATATATAAAAGAATTTGATTATCAAAAAATATACTCAATTACATCTCGCTATAATATTCCGTTGATGGCCGATATATGCCATTCGGTTTTATATATCATGGGTAAGGTACATAAAAACATATTCCCATATGTTGATTTTGCTACTTTTACTATGGACAAACTTTTGTGCGGTCCTCAAGGA
>CADBMH010000388.1 GCA_902795705.1 uncultured Lachnospiraceae bacterium
ACGCTCGGCTTGCTATACCCTTTTTTCGTTCTTTTCCAATTCACAGCTTTTCTCTTTTGGGGCTTGACTTTTAATAGTTAGTCTTTCTGCTTTACGAGAGGCTTCATACTTTCAATATGCCACTCTCCATCCATGAAATCAGCCTTCTGAATGGATCCTGCGTTATCGGTAAAAGCAGCCTTACCTTCGTTAAAGAGTGCTTGCTTCGAATTACCGTCCATGGTCAGATATTCCTGATGCAGTAAGCCTTCTTCATACAGTTTGTTCATGTAGCTTAAGAAATCACGATACTGCTGCTCAACACGGTTGTCTCCAACTTTTCCGGTACCGTCGTCATAATATCCGATCTGCATACTGTCGCCAAATGCAGGGAAAATAATATCGGTATTATAGGCTACCATCGGAGCCTGACCGCCCAGATAATCCCGGCATTTTACAAGTGCATCATAGAGTTCTTCCGGTGTTTCGGGCATTTTTTCAACACCGGCTGCATCCGTAATATCACTGCGGTAATGCTGTCTGGACATCGTGATCGTCAAGGTTTTTTCAATACGCGGTACTGAATAAATTGCGCCATTATTCTGTACGGAACACTTATAAGCATCCGGCCATTCCTCATACATTTTCCACAGATTCGGCATGATGTCCTTATATTGTGTATAATCCACAAACCTTCCGCCCAGAACGCCATAATCGTACAAAGCAGTTTGCTGTATTTCAGTGAACAGATCCGGCCATTCATTACCTGCATAGTAGACACTCCGCTGGTCTTTCTCTACATTTACAAACTCAAAATGGACATTGGTTAATTCTTCAAGTGCTTGCCACGTTGTTCTTGGATTTGTCATATCCGCCCCAAAAACTGCGACAGTAATTGTAATAGGTTCATCAACGAGCGGATACATCGGCACGTTTTCTGTTGCCGGGTCTGCTGCACTGTTCGTTTCTGCCACACTGTTCGTTTCTGCCACACTGTTCGCTTCTGCTGCTTTGCTCGCTTCTGTTGCACTGCTTGCAGCTGGCGTAGTTGAAGAACCGTCTGATGGAGCCGCGTTACCTTTACATCCGGCAAGCATAGCAGCCACCATAAATGTCACACATAAAATAGCAATAACTGTTTTTACTCTTCTGTGCATCATATAATACACCCTCCTATCTATTATTGGTCTTGTTTATATTCTATCAAGAGTTTGTATACCCACCCCACGTGTTTCCCCGGCCAGGTAATTATCAGGTTTCTATACAAGCTCTTTAGAATCAGTGTTAGTCAGAGATGAGCAAGTCACCCTTTCAAGGATCCCAACATTACCCCTTTATCAAAATATTTCTGAAGGAAGGGGTACAGAATCATCACAGGAACGGATGACACGATGATTACCGCATATTTAATCAGCTGCGCCGTATTATATGCATCGGCTGCTGCTTCTCCCGCTTCTCCTGCTGCGCCTGCTGCTCCTTCCATCATCTGCAGATTCTGTTGTGCCTCAATCAGGAGTCTTCTTAAAATAAGCTGTAATGGCTTATATTCATCTTTATTTAGGTACATCATCGCACTGAAATACGAATTCCAGTGACCTATTGCAAAATACAATACCATAACCCCCATCAAAGCTTTTGAAAGCGGCATTACAATCTGCAGAAAACATCGAAAGACACCGCAGCCATCGATACGGGCCGCATCCTCCAACTCTTCAGGAAAAGCTGAAAAGAATGTTCTGCAGATAATACAGTTATATGTACTGAAAGCCCCCAGGATCAACAGTACCAGTCTGGTATTATAGAGTCCCAACGACTGTATCAGCAGATACGTCGGTATCATTCCACCGCCAAAATACATGGTAATCATGAAAAAAATCATGAAATAGTTTCTTCCTGGCAGAGTCTTTTTCGACAGAGCATATCCACATGGTACTGTGACTGCCAGATTAATCATGGTTCCGACTACTGTATAGAAAAAGGTATTAGCATAACCAGTAATGATCGATTTGTCTGAGAAAACGCCTCGATATCCTGCCAGCGTAATGTTAATCGGCCACAGCCAGACTTTTCCCGAGCCAATCGCATTCGGACTGCTGAATGAACACGCCACTACATGAATCAAAGGAACCAACACAATCAGTGTAATTACTCCTACCAGAAAGTAAATGATGAAAAGTACAATCCCGTCTCCTAACGATCCTTTAATCCTGTTTGCCGATTTCGTCCTTACTCTCTCCATATCATGCCTCACCTGCATATGTGCTCTTAAAACAAGCTGCTTTCCGAAAGCTTCCCGGAAATGAAATTCGCAATAAGAAGCAGTATTACATTGACCAGATTATTGAATAATCCTACTGCTGTTGAGAAACTGTAGTTTGTATTGAGGATTCCTCGTTTATATACAAATGTTGAAATTACTTCAGAAGTCTCAAGGTTAAGACTATTCTGCATCAGGTATATCTTTTCATATCCTACACTTACCAAGGATCCTATCCTCATAATCAGCAGAATCATGATTGTCGGCAAAATCGTAGGAATATTGATATATCGAATTCTCTGCAATAAACTTGCTCCGTCTATTTTAGCAGCCTCATGCAGATTTTCATCAACGTTAGACAAGGCAGCGACGTAAATGACAGAACTCCAGCCCATCCCCTGCCAGATGCCGGACCATACGTAAATATGGCGGAACGCTTCTGGCTTTATGGTAAAGTAAATACGATTCCCTCCGAGCACTTCTATTATATTGTTAATGATTCCCATCGATGGCGACAGAATGAGATTCAAAATACCTACCATTACCACAGTTGAGATGAAATGCGGTGCATACAGAATTGTCTGTACCGGTTTACGGATCTTAAGTATAACCTCATTCAACATCAATGCAAGAATAATGGGAATTGGGAACCCTGCCAGCAGGCTATATATAGAAATAGCCAGAGTGTTCTTCAAAAGCATCCAAAAATTAGGCCCTGTGACAAAGCTTTCGAAATGTTTGAGGCCTACCCAGGGACTGCCTTGAAATCCCCACACAGGTTTGTAGTTCTTGAAGGCAATCTGTATCCCATACATAGGGACATAGCAAAAAATCGCTACATAAGCAACGGCTGGAAGCATCATAATATAATATGGCAAATGCTTCCAAATTCTCTTTTTCAAACTTGATTTGCTATTAATGATTTCTTCCCCCTTATTCTTTGCCATAAAGCGCAATGGCCTTGGCTGGATAGTTCGTGATGACAGCGTGTACTCCCATCTTCCGGCAGTACAGGAGATCCACCTCCCTGTCGACGGTCCAGACGTTTACGTCGAGACCGTGTGCCGCGCAGTCTTCCATATAATGCGGATACTGCAGATTCGCGAAGCGAGGATGCAAAGCCGTCACATGATGAGTGGCTCCGTAGGCCGGCATATCATATGTTCCATCCGAATAGAGGAAAGCTGTCTGTACCTGCGGATCGATCTCCTGAACTTTGCGGATGGAATAGTGATTAAAAGATGAGTAGATGACGCGGTCCTGCATGCCATATTCATGCATCAGACGGATTGTCTTCTCCTCCAGGTCCTTGTAGAAAATGACGCCGGTCTTGAGTTCGATATTGATCGAAAGACCCGTAGGCTCGAGCAGTTCAAAAACCTCGCGCATCGTGGGGATCTGGGTCCCTTCATAAGCGTAATTACGATTGCAGAAATCCAGCTTTTTCAGTTCAGCAAGCGTCAGACTACCGATCGATCCGTGTCCGTTGGAGGTGCGGTCAATCTTCTCGTCATGACAGACGATAACCTCACCGTCCTTGGTCAGTTGGACGTCCAGCTCTACTCCGTCGGCGCCCATCTCAGCCGCCAGCTTGAATGCAGGTAACGTGTTTTCAGGCGCATATCCACTTGCTCCACGGTGCGCCCAGATCAAAGGTGTATTCATATTGCTAAACTCTCCTTTCGATGTACTGATAGGATTCTTGTTTTCTCTTTATCGCTTTTTTTCACTATAATTTATGTTTATTATGTAACGGATGCTTTGAGATAGCAAGAAGACTTTTTTGCATTTCCACTTGTGCAAAACATTTGCATCCGTTGCTATTCGTATTCTATGTCTAATCATTTGTATCTTTTTTGCACTGCAAAAAAAGAGTATTATTATGGCTTGCCGCTGCCCCTTGTACAGTATTGCAATTAAGTTGTCCCTCTTATATAATTATAGTAGTAGAGGATTATCGTTTTCATTGTGGTCTGGACAAATCAAGCATGCAAGAATAGGAGTGCAAAGTTAAGATGTCATCGAACATAATCAGAAATTTACGTTCATCTCTATTTAAAAAGTCCCATACTGTCTTGAATCGAAGATATTTTCTCCAGTTCTTCTTTACTTGTATTGTTCTGATTCTGCTTCCATGTGTTTTATCTCTGTATATCACCATGCATAATTCTTTCAGGAAAATGAAGCTTGATAATCAGGATTTCTTCCGGGAATCCGCTCTTAATCATTATTATTATTTTCTTGATGACCTTGATAACATGATCACCCTTACGTACCAGATCTGTTCTGATGCCAGAACTCCGGACAATCTGGCTGCGTCACTTCTGTTCAATCGTCTGATCAGTAGCCCTTACTATTATAAAGACGCAATTAAAGCGATTTCCTTCTATCAGACCACTGGACATCATGCACTTGTGGGGGTGTATTATCCCAACCGGGATCTGTTGATTACGTCTTCCTATACATATACGATATCTTCTTATATAAAAGATAAACTGAACATCTACGATCCTGAGATGGTTGGTGAAATCTCATCTTTTCTGCAAGGTGACTTTAACGGACGAATGGAGATGCATTCTCTGTCTACTCATGCAGGTTCTTTCGGCGCTCTTTTAATGACTGTTTCAACGTATATCGGACCACAGAAGACGCCGGTGGTTTTTCTGTATCGGTTGGATGAAATCTCCATACAGACAGACCTTCTGGGTTCTACCCGATATGAGACATTGCAATTTGCGATTTTTGATGGTAATACACATGATCCCCTGCTATTACCTTATCCGAGCAGCATCGACTTTACTTCCCTTGTTATCGATTGGGATTCCGTAAGATCCAGTTCTACCGATCCCGTTTCTGTTAAACAAAACAGTCAGGAATACAGTTTATATCTGACTTATAACAAGACTTATGATTTTAATTATGTTGTTATTGGTTCTTATAATGATATTTACAAGACTAGCATTCAGTATTTCAAAGCCATGCAACTTATAGCATTTATTTCCATTGCAATCCTGTTCATCATGCTGCTCTTTCTGGTCCATATCAACTATAAACCCATTAATACCTTAACACAGAAACTCCCAAAACACAGCAAACTGACTGGAACTACTTCCAATATTTTTGATCTGTCCTCCGCTATCGATGATATCATGGATGAATTAAATGAAACAAATATGCTCTTAAAGGATTACTTACTGGAAAACATCCTGATAGGTAATCCTGTCAATAAGTTGCTTATAGATCGTCTGGATATATCAAACTATGATAAATATCAGGTACATGCTTTATCCACGATCTGTTTGAACACGCAAGAACGGATCACCTTGACCGACGAATTGCAGGAAAAGTTTGGAATCCTTTCCTTTATTATCGACATTACACAAATAGATATCACGGTCATAGTCTGTCTGATGCCGCAGAATGATCAGCCAAATCACACAGAATATCTTGAAGCCCGGATTAACCAGCATTATCCCGGTACTTTCTTGTACAACGGATGCATAGTCGATTCGATCGATGACCTACAGCATTCCTTCCAGTCCTGCAATATTCCAAAGCTCAATGAAAAGCAAAAAAAGGAAGACAGCAATACGAAATCTCTGCAGCTAGCCAATGAGATTCTGCAATATCTGCAGGAGAATTACTGCGATCCGAATCTCAGCCAATCGCTTGTTGCCGATCAATTCAACATCTCTATCTATACCTTAAGCCGCCTGTTCAAGAATCAGTTTGGTATCGGGTTTGCTGAATTCATCTCCTCTAAACGAATCGAATCTTCCAAACAACTGTTACTAACCACGGATATGCCTATAGGAGAGATTGCTAAATCGGTCGGCATACCTAATCTGAATTATTTCTCTCGTTTATTCAAAGCAACGCAGGGTATATCGCCAACTCAATTCCGAAATAATACGACCACGGATTTATAAGGTTGAATAACTATCAAAGCTCAGCCCCGTAGACTTCGGCGCTACTTTTGACTCGGATCTTTCAGTTGGTGAAGCCATCAACCGGAAGATCCGTTCTCTTGGCATGCATGAAATCCTTGAGCCAAATCTATGCGTGATGCAGGAATCCCGCCGGGGACGTACAGAAGAAACTCTTGATCTTCTCACGCTCAGACTGTGGCTACAAATGACAAGATCTGCAATACCAGGTCCGCGATAAAGGTTCCCATCAGATCCTTGCCGTTTCTGGTATCCAGGAGCGGCATGTCCAGAACACAGATATCAATACCATTTTCTTTTGTCAGAATACGCCATCGATTCTGGATCTCTTCGTAGTTGCGGCCCAAGCGGTCAATACTGAGGATATAAAGTAGATCTCCCACCTTCAGCTTTCTTACCAGTTTCTTGTACTGCGGTCGGTTGAAATCTTTGCCGGAGAGCTTATCCATATAGATGTTCTTCATCGGAACATTCACCTTGTTTAAGGCCATTAGTTGCCGGTCCTCATTCTGATCAACACTGGATACCCTGACGTATCCGTAAATCTTGTTTTCCATAATGCCTCCTCGTTTTCTCATTAGCGCAAAAATGACCGAAGCAACGGTATTGCACCGCTATTTC
>CADBMH010000389.1 GCA_902795705.1 uncultured Lachnospiraceae bacterium
AATGTTCTGCCGTTACCTCTTGGCGAAATTTGTTTATATATCGGCAGTGTTATGTTGATTTTAGCTGTCCTGTTTTCTGTACTTTTAATCCGGCTGCGAAAAAAACAAAAATTTGTCCGGTTTACAAAAAAATATCTCAGATCGGTTCTGTTTGCCTTTGTTTTTATATTGCTCCTTTACTCCTTTCAGTGGATCATTCCCTTTCGTAGTGATCTGCTTGGAGAATCCGGACATAATGAAAAGCAATATTCCGTGAAAGAATTACGGCTTTTGTGGTTATATGTAGTCGGGAATCTGAATGAACGCTGTAAAGAGGTAGAGCGTGATGATGAAGGGCGCATTCTCTATCCGGACAAAGAGACGACCGAAAAAGAAGTGTGTGCTGCGATGCGCGCGATTTCCGGTACATATCCGAGACTGAAGGGCTTTTATCCGGATATCAAACCGGCTATTTGTTCGGACTTTTTAAACTGGATGCAGATTGGTGGTTTTACATATCCTTATACCATGGAGGTGACATATAATAAATATACCTCCGATCTTTATTTTCCAAGCCTCTATGCGCATGAATCAGCACACCATAAGGGTTATTATCAGGAAAACGAGGCGAATTTTTTAAGCTTTCTTGCCTGTGCGGAAAGTGGTGAGCCGATTCTTCGCTATTCGGCTTATCATGAAATCTATTATTACATTGATGATGCGTACCGGTCTTCGTTGTCCGGTGGCGAGACTGCGCTTCTTCGGGAATACGAAAACACACCGGTTGATGATCAGGTATGGCTTGACGAACAGGAAGAAGCAGAAAAAATGGCAGAGGTCTATGATGCGGACGATCATCCGTTTGAAGGATATGCAGAGCTTGCAGAGGATGTTGCGGATGTCGGTTGGGACACGCAGGGGGAGCTTTTGGCAGAAAACAGCTATGACGGGGTTGTACAGCTTTTGTTGGAATATTATGATGGGATTTTGTACTAATGTAGACTTTTTTTCTTACAGGGGATATAATATCGGTATCCTGTCAGGAAGGAGATTTTGATGGCACCGGAGGAAATGAAAGGGTATTATATTGCTCTGTTTACAATGCTTCAAGAAATGAAGGAGTTTTAAAGTTTATGTTAAATATCGTTCTTTTAGAGCCGGAAATGCCGGCAAACACGGGAAATATCGGGCGCACCTGCTATGCAACGGGGACAAGGCTGCATCTCATTGAGCCGATGGGATTTCGGATCAATGATAAGATGGTAAAGCGGGCGGGGTTAGATTATTGGGAGCATTTAGATGTGACTGTCTATGATTGTCTGGAGGATTTCTTTGAAAAAAATCCGGAGGCAGTCGGGAAAATGTTCATGGCGACGACGAAGTCAAAGAAGAACTATTCTGATGTCACCTATTCGGATGGGGCTTATATTATGTTCGGAAAGGAAAGTGCCGGAATCCCCGAAGAAATTTTGGTAGAATACGAGGAGACGGCAATCCGGATTCCGATGAATGAAAAAATCCGTTCCTTAAACCTTTCGAATGCCGTAGCAATCGTATTATATGAAGCATTAAGACAAAACGATTTCTTTACGATGCAGACGGAAGGGGAGCTTCACAGGCTTCATTGGAAAAAGGAGTAGCTATGATATGATTATAAGGATATTTATATCTTTTGGAGATTCACTACCATTAAGTGTGAACGATAATATGAAAAAAGGGCAAAGAGGTGCTTTGCCCTTTTTATGTACAGGGCGGTGTAAAAGTACCCGGGGGAGTGCTTTGACATACATTGGATTACGCCAAATATTGGATACGGGGATGGGAGGAAATACACCGGATTTTTTGATGTAGGAAGAAAAGTGCGATGAATGGGAAAAGACTCATGAAGCTGAGACAAAATAGAATTTTTAGAATTAAAGACAGGTAGAAGATATTTTCTGCCTGTCTTTTTTATCCAGAAAATACATTCAGGAAGAATGGTCTGATTTTTCGTATTCTGCAATATTACTTATAATATTGAGGATATTTATCATTTGATTTCTGGTATATTCAGAGGAAGAGTAAAGCAATTGATTGATTTGAATGTGTGTATTTTTTAGTTCAAGATTTTCTGTATCAATTGGGAGACTGCCTTTTAGCAGATAATCCAAGCTGATATTTAGTATGTCGCTGAGCTGGATCAGATGCCTGACGGATAATCCTGTAATCCCCCGCTCGACTTCACTGTAATGTTTTTGGGAAATTCCTAACATTTCGGAAAGCTTTTCTTGTGTTAATCCCTGTTTTTTTCGGATTGTTTTTAATCTTTTTCCAATTTCACATTTATAATTATCCATTTGCGCTCCATTCTAAGAGGAATTTTATTGTTAGTATTTTCTTTTGGTCATTTACCTCTTTTTTGCAAAACCATCAGTAACATAACATTCCAGTTTAATAAAATGGAATATAACCTAACAGGTATATTGTAGGTCGGTAAAAATGGAAATATAACAGGGTATATAGTATTTTTAATTCATAAATATACTTATAAAGTATAAAGTTTCAAAGAAAAATGCCGATATTTTATTAAGAAATACCAGTATTTACTATGAAAAGATAGTTGGTCTGTTATCTAATTGAAATATAGATAGAGTATGAGGAGGCATTGAAATGGTACTTCAGCATAATATGGCGGCATTAAATACAAACAGACAGATTGGGAAAACGAACAGGGAGCTTGCAAAAAATGCCGAGCGTTTAAATTCGGGATATCGGGTAAACCGGGCGGCGGATGATGCGGCGGGACTTGCAATATCAGAAAAGATGCGCGCACAGATCCGCGGATTAAATCAAGGGGTACGGAATGGAGCAGATGCTATTTCGCTGATCCAGACAGCAGAAGGGGCATTAAATGAAACCCATGTCATACTGCACCGGATGAGGGATCTTTCCGTACAAGCGGCAAATGATACGAATACGATAGATGACAGGGCTGCAATACAGATGGAGATAGACCAGTTGACAGAGGAGATAGACCGTATTGCAAACCAGACGGAGTTTAATAGCGGGATATATCCGTTGCGGGGAGGGAAAAAAATAGTAACCTTAAATAATTCAGGGAGTATTACTAATAGCGAAAAATATGTATTACCACCATATTTAAAAGAAATTCATAGGAATGGCTGTATAGGGGTATGGATTAGTTCAGATGATTTTGGAGGGAATACATCTATATTGGGGAATTATAAAGAGCTAGTCTTTGGATTGGATGTAAGTTTATTAACTAATGATTTAAGTAACTCTAGCTTAAATTCTGCGACATGGGATGATTTATCCTTAAATGATTTAGAAATAGATGAAAATGGATATGTTTATTATTTAGGTTTGGGCGGTCGGTATAAAGTATATCTACAGTTGAATTTTAATGGTCAAAATAATAATGTTGGAAGTGATGTTTTTACACCAAATCAAAATTGTGTTAAAGCGATAAAAGGAACATCAGATACTAATGATGAGGAGGAAGAACAGTCACAGGAGGCTTACCAAGGCGACCTCTGGATCCAACTGGCCGCCAACTCCGAACAGGGCATGTTTCTATCTACCGTAGATGCGACTGCAGCCGGTATCGGATTATCGAGTCTCAGTGTTTTGTCCCATGAAGCTGCAACGAACAGTATTACGAGTATTGACGGGGCATTACAGAAGGTCAGCGGATACCGCAGTTATTTCGGTGCACAGCAGAACCGCATTGAACATGCCAATGCAGCGGATGATAATACAGCAGAAAATCTGCAATATGCAGAGTCCAAGCTTCGGGACACTGATATGGCAGATGAGATGGTGGGATTTTCCAAAAATAATATTCTTCTGCAGGCAGGACATTCCATGCTTGCGCAGGCAAATGAAATAACAAACGGAGTTCTGCGGCTATTGCAGTAATGTGTATTTGCAACTTCATTATGTCCAAAAGGCATGGACAAATTTATGAAAAATCATATAAAGGCATAATAAAACAATTAAAATATATGGACAGAGGAGGCTTTCACTATGATTATACAGCACAATATGGCGGCACTGAATACAAACCGGCAGATTGGAAACACAGGCAGGCTGCTTGCAAAAAATGCAGAGCGTTTAAACTCCGGTTATAAGATTAACCGGGCGGCAGATAATGCAGCAGGACTGGCGATATCAGAAAAAATGCGTGCCCAGATTCGCGGACTGAAGCGCGGTGCACAGAATGTAGAGGAAGGAATCAGTTTTTGTAATGTAGCGGATGCAGGACTGCAGGAGGTGCATAGTATCTTAGACCGCATGAAGGAATTATCTGTTCAGGCAGGAAATGATACAAATACATATGAAGACCGGATGGCTATGGAATATGAGATTCAGGCGCTTAGAAAGGAAATTAACCGTATCAGTACGGATACGGAGTTTAATACGCAGAAAATTTTCTGCGTTCCCTATGAGGTGAATTTTTCCAATAATATCAATGTGGTTCAGATATTTGATGATGAAAACGGTCCGAATGGTTATGGCGGTATCATTATTGAAAGCCAGATTTTAGGTGAGGATACCAGAGTCAACTGGGCAGATTTAGGGATTCCTATCGTGGATGCAGTGGATGAGGATGGTAATGTGATTTTAGATGATGCCGGCAATCCTGTACAGGCTTTTGTGCCGGGCACCTATACCTATAATACAGGCTGGTGCGATTTGGAGATTGAATGTAAGGATGGAAATGTCCTGCCGGAAATCAAGGTTTCTTTTCCGGTAGTGGCAGAGGGTGGCGGTTCTCCGGCACCGGATGGAACCGGAGGTATCCGGGTGGCTGGCCGTTTGATTGAATGGCCGGATATTTTAGATGAGGATGACCAGCCGATTACGCAGCCCGGAAAGGAAGGATATTATCATTTTGCGTTTGGAGATGCGGCAGGTGTATTTTATGTGGATGACTTTGACAGCTTTGATGATATTGTTAACGGAATCAATAACTGCAATGCGCAGTATCACAGAAAATATATCAGTGAATATGATGGTTCCTATGAGGCACAGGCAGTGGATATTACAGATGCCGAAAATCGTGTTACGGTGACGAATGATTTTTATCAAAGCTTTGTGAGCAGTGACAGTAAGAATATGAATATGGTTCTCAAGGCAGATGATACGGGAATCTGGCTTGTGACGCAAAATGAGGACGGAACAGAGGGCGCAGTGATGAGCGGCTCAAAAAAGCGGTGGGATGAGATTCTTTATCATCCGCTTTCCTCCAATCCGGCAAATCCTTCTGCAAATCCGGCAGGAATCTACCGCTGGACCGGTGACGATATGAGCGGCGGGGATGCGGATGGGACTGCGGATATTTCGGATGCAAAGACTTATTATTATGCCTATGGTGCGGATTCAGCGGGAAATCCGTTGTTTCAGTTTGATTTTACCTTATTGGACGAAACGGATTTAGAGTCGGTAATCGAGGGACTCAACGGGGCTGTGGTCGGTGATTTGCGGGAAGAAACTTCGGATAAGTTTCGCATGGCTTTTGATAATGGTGATGATGATGTTCGTGAATGTAAAAGAGGAGTTGTGAAACGGCAGCAGACAAATTTTACCATCAAGAGAGAGGGCGAGATGGGAAGGAATTTTGATTACGATTTTACAGCTCATGCCGGATCTGCAAATGAATTTTTTGGGTATCCTTTATCCTATGATTTTTCCTATAATCCGACTGCAGGCAGCTTTGAACTTGCCGGCACAAAAACTGATAACGGGGACACTGTTCTGAACTATCATTCCGTTCAGGTATCCAATGAAAATGACATTTTGGGAGCGATTGACAAAAATAAGTGGAATGACTATTTTCGTGCAAGAGGAATCCAGTCATTGTTTAGTGGACAGCCTCCTGAAATCAAGGATCTGGTAGATGTTCTTGGCGGAACTCAGGTCGGTAACAATTTTGAAACGGTTGCTATTACATCGCAGATGAAAAGGACGGAGGACATTTCCGGCAGCTTTAGTGCGATAAAGATTGACTTTTCGGGACTGGGTACAGATTTTCAGCTTTATGACCTTTTAGGCACCGGATTTGATTCGACCTGTGGAACCTGCAGCAATCATTACAGTGTGATGTTTGTCTACGGTGGTACGAATTCGGTGACCTCGGATGGTTACGGATATTCCTATCAATCGGATGGACAGAATTATACCCTGAAAATTGATATAGAATCCATGATGAAAAAGGGAATCCGTTCCGGCAGTGATTTTTCGGATGCCCTGATTGATATTATGGATGCAGCCGGATTTGATTTTCATTATCAGCAGTATGCATCGGACAATGGAAAGCTGTATCTGATGGACAACCGGAATCTGGAGCTTGGTTCTTTTTCGGTGGCTTCCTATGGAGCAGGGCTTGCTACCATTGATATCCGGCTGCAGGAGGATCATTCTCCGAACTATCTGGATTTAGAGTATGATTATAATTTGATGCACAATTTGACACATGATCAGATTGCGATGTATGCGGATGCAATATCTGCCCCAGATGGAGATTATATTATGGAGGGCGGCAGATTAAAAATATATAATGCAGCAGATTATTATAATCCGGACGGTACGGTGAAGGCAGGAGTCAATGAGGCAGAGGTCCGGTCAAGGAGATGTAATCTGAATTTGAATAGTGACGGCTTTGACTGGGATGCTTTTCTGGATAGCATCGATTACGATCAGATTATGCAAAGCATTGCGGAAAAATCGCGTTTTGATTTGCAGGGGATGGCACCCTCTTATGTGGATTATCATACGGATGAAAATGAAAGTTTGGCCACAGTTTCTACCTTTGATTTTCATGTAGAAGATACAAGAGGATTCTGGATACAGGCGGGTGCGAACAGCGGACAGGGCATTGTCATGGACTGGGACGGCTTTAACAGCTATACGCTGGGACTCTGGGGCAAGGAGGTTGATGTCATGTCTGCAGAGCATGCAGGAGATATGAATAACCGGGTAGAAAAGGCGATTCAGACGATCAGCAGCACCAGAAGTCTTTTTGGCGCCTATACAAACCGGTTCGGGCATGCCTATGCAAATAATACAAATTCAGCGGAAAATCTTCAGTTTGCAGAGTCCAAGCTTCGGGACACTGAGATGGCAGATGAAATGGTACAGTTTGCAAAGAATACTATCTTGATGCAGGCAGGCCAGGCGATGCTTACACAGGCAAATCAGATAAATCAGGGGATTTTACAACTGCTTAGATAAAAAGGAGAATCCGTTTTATGAACCGGAGAAAAGGTGGAAACGAAGGCGGTGCAGAGAAGCTGTTACTCTCGTATGATTATCCGCACAGCCTGATGATGCACACATCAGCTCTTATGAGAAAGCAGAATATTCTTAGTCCGGCATGGCTTTTAGAGATGGAATTTATTGATTTGTTTGAAGCGGAGTATCGTGATTTTCCAAATGAGATGAAAGAGTTGGATGCCGCTTATGAAACACATATCATAGAGCAGTTCATAGAAAATAAAACGGCGCCTCTGTGGAAGAAAAATGTATTTCTGGCAGCTTCCCTGTTCCGGCTGGTGAAACAACTTTATGAATATGAGGCAGTGGAGCTTTTAGAAAGCCTGATGTTTTTATTTCATTGGGAGATAGAATTAGAAGTAGAAAGGAAGTGGAAGGTGCCGGATGAGGAAAAGGCATGGTACCATAACCCGTATAAGCCCCAAAATATATCAGAGGAGCAGTTTAAAAGGCAGTTAAGTGAATATACGGATTTTCAGAATGCTGCAAAGCGTGCTTTGAAGAGACGGAGAATCAACCGGAGCAATATTATAAAAATAAAAAGAAAATCTGCTGAAACAGGAAAGAGAAAAGGGGAAGTCCGTTATAAGCGGGATGAATCTGTTACTGGAAAAAAAGCAGAGGCAGATACAGAATATAAACAAAAGCTTCCGGGGAGAAAAACAGAACAGCAAACAAACCAAAATAAACATACACAAAAGGAGGCGGTTTCCAGACATAAGGAATGGCGTGTCTGGAAGCTGACGGATGAGGAATATGAGGAGGAATTAAGGACGCTGCCCATCAAGGCGGAGGCGATGATGAAGATGAGTCTCCGAAAGGAAATCAGGCGTGCAAGAAGGGGAGATGTACGAGCGCAGAGACAACTTGGGGATTTCTATGCGGAGGAAAATACCAGTCACACAGATTATAAGGAGGCGGTGCGCTGGTATGGATTTGCCATGAAAAAGGGAGATTTAAAGGCAAAATTTGAGATTGGACGGATTTTTGACAGCGAAAGGATAGAGGGAGAGAGGACAAAGGCAATAGGAGTCCGCTATTTTAAGGAGCTGGCAGAGGACGGATATCCGACTGCGCAATACATTATGGGGATGAAATATTATTTTGGTGATGGGGTGGAAAAGGACAGAGTCCTGTCGGTAAAATGGCTTAGAAAAGCTGAAGCACAGGGGCTGGCTGAGGCAAAAAGGCAGTTGGAAAATATGTAGGACGGACAGGCATGATCAATGTAAAATGTAATATGAATCAGAGGAGATAGAAAAACGGCATACTGTGGTACGGGTAATCTTCACCCGTACCATAGTATGCCGTTCTTGATTTTGCAATATGCTTTGACACAGCCGGTTAGTAGGTAAGCTCTACCCTCACTGCCTCCTCGACAAAGTTCCCTTCGTCAAATTTATCACCGGATATTACTGCATATTCTATGGTATCCGGCGAAACAGCACGATAGTAGATGCTTGCGCCCTCATGTACTTCTTTTATCCGGCAGTTCTTTTTATAAACATCAAAAATACTCATCCTGCCGGTTGCGGCTTCGGAACGCGGAGTGTAGTAAATAGCAAAGTCCTCTGTGGAAGCGTCGCACAGATAGATCCATTTATTATAGGTGATCGTCGGATCGGTAACCATCTGGAAGAAGTTTTTCTTTTTATAGCCGATATAGAACCGGAACCGGATATCGGATTTATCTTCGTTCAGATTCTGGCTGAGCGGCATGATCACCTTAATCCTTCCGCCCGGACGGCCTTCCAGAAGTCCGAAAGCAACACCGGTTTTTCCGTTTGGCTTCGTGATCTGTTCGATATCATCATCGTGTTCCTCGTTATCGACAACACTCTGCGCAATGTCACCCATGCCGGAAACGCTCTGCGCAAGAGATTCGATTGCAGAAGTACCTGCGGATTTTTTTATGGTGTTTGTCTGTGCAGCAGGGCTTTGAGGAGATTTTTTCTTCGTGTCCTCCATGCCGAGAGCCGGATGAAGCTTGAAAAAGTCATCTCCGATATTTTGTCCGGTACTGTGTTTTAATTCTGTCGCATAAGTGACCATATAGGTTTTGAAAAGCTCGGTCAGAATCTGAGAACGGCTTCCGTTTCCGGCAAGGAAGATATGTACGGTATGGATATCGGTTCCGAGTTTTTCCTTGAAAGTGGTCTTTAAACATTCAAAGAAGTTTGCGATACCAAGCTCGATCCTGCGGTGTAAAAGCCGGTCTAAAAGATTCATATCGACATCCAATTCATAATTCAGCTTCTGCTCACCGGCTCTGGTAAACAGTGCAAGCTTGATCTTGCCGGTCTGGTACAGAGACATGTAATTGCTTTCACGCTCCCAGAACGGGCGAAGCTTTTCCATTAACTGCCGCATATTAAGTTTCGCTTCCTGTGAGTCTGTGATCAGGGATTCACTGCCCGGGAACGGCTGGCATTCCGGTGGAAGGGAAAATGTGATATTGTCTGCTAAAAGTTTATTCTGGTTCATCCGGAATACTTCGTATGACATGAGCTGTAAGAGGTTTTCACCACCGAGATACTGGTCGCCGCCGCTGCCGTAGCATTCCAGAATATAATCGTATCTTCGGATATCTGATTCATCCGGTGTGTGCCAGTGTCCGAAATCAAAATCGGTCGTACCGCCACCAAAGTCGAAGATACCGTAATAAACCTCCTTTTCTTCACCCTCCAGATCAAAACCGTAGGATTCCAAAGCACAGATTGCATAGGCGGCCGGCTCGGAGGTTCCCTTTACAACACGAAAATGCTTCATGATTTCTTCGTTATGGATAATTGCATCCGGTAAAGATTTTTTAATGCCTTTGTAAAAGCTGTTAATGATCTTTTCACAAATCGCATGTTCAAAGGTGACCGGAAAAGAGAGCAGATAGTTCATAAAAATTCCGTTGTTCATGTTATTGATGGAAAGACCAATATAGTATGCATAGATTTCAATCGGGTTGAAATCTTCATCTGTCAGTGCCGGGAATGGTGGAAGAGAAATGTCATTTCCACATTTATCTTTTAAGCGAATCTGATTTTTCTGATTACCTGCCCACTGTTTCAGTTCGTTGAAGAAGGTATAATAATCGTTGCTGGTGCTGTTCATCATACTGTTGACGGCGCTGTGTGAAATCGTTAAGTCTACCCAGCGCGTATCCGGACGTCCGTCTTTCTGATGGTAAAGCTCCATGAAACGCTTGATATTGATCAGTTCCATGACAGTCGGATTCTCATATTGCTTTAAATTTGCTTTTTTCGAATAATGACTTGTGCCGATACGCATCGGGATGATCCGCTCTCTGTTGTCCTGATAAACGACCACGGTACTTTTTGTACCGAAATCAATGCCGATGATACCGTCATAATTGACATCTGCCGCAGGATTTCTTGCGATTAAAGGAGAATCGAGTCTTGCCATATACTTTGGTTTATGATCCTCCTCCTGCCACAGTCCCCAGTGACCGCGGTTTGGATCAATCAGGATATTGGCGTCATAACGGTCGAAATCAGCTCGCCGTTCGTCTGTTTTTAACAGATAGTCTTTCGCCATTTGCAGTGCATCTGCAGACAGATTTTCAAGTATCGTTGTCTTTTTATCCGCATCGTAGATAAAGGAATTTTCCTGTGTACCGGTCAGATCAAAAGAAGCAGTTCCGTTTTTCGTATTTTCCAGAATGATATCATCCCGAATTTTGATTTGATCCCCTCTGAATTCAAAGCATTCTTCATTTTTGATAAAGAAGGAGAGAACATGCTTATAGGTTGGTAAAAGCTCTTCGGGGAGATCACTTGGAATCAATTCGTTGTCAAGCCAGTAGTAGATTGTTCTTGCCGGGGAAATAGATTCGCTGTCCATGCCATTTAACCGATAGATCGGGATATGGTAGGCAGGAAGCTTGGAAAAACCGTTCCAGCGTTTGGTACGCACGCCATCTGCGTGGATTGCTTTATGAAAGCCCAAAACCGTAAAATAACCGTCCATAAGCCCGGTAGGGCAGTAGTCGTAGATTTGATCAAATTTTCCCGCGAAGGCCTGCTTAAATTCATTTAAGGTCATCAGGGTGCCGTCGTACTGGTCGAATTCATTATGAAATGTAGTCGGATCATAGGCATGGTTTAGAGCACATTGTCCGAGATCAAAGTGCCTTAAATTAGGAAAAAGACCTACCACGCCGTTGTGATACAACAGGTCGCAGTTCTCCATATAAAACCAGTTTGATTTTTTTGTATGTTCTTTGATATAATCCGTCATCCGGTCAAAAAGCTTCATGATATGTTCCTTCTGTCTTTGAACCAATTCAGGAACATGGGTTTCAATGACTTCGTGAAACAGTTCTTCGCTGATTTCAATCGTATCTGTTTGCTTTGTTGCGATATTCATAATCTTCTCCTCCGGTTTGAATTTTCCTAAATTTAATCTATTTTAACAACGGCTTTTTTTATGATTTCTCCGTTAAAAGCATTGGATAAGCCTGCTAATAATACCTCAGAAATAACACCTGCAGGCTTACTGTTTTGTGTTCGTATATGCTGGTCGGTATCGAAATTGATTCCGATATCCGGTATCAGAAAATTTAAGGCGGGTGAATCATTTGTCCCGTTATACAGATGTACAAAATAGGTGATCATTTTGCTCAGGATGACAACATCGGCAATGTTTTCATTGAGTGCTTCGTTTCTGGCAAATTCCCACAGAGCATCAATGTTGCCGGGCTGCACACCGCACGCTAAGAATTCTTCGAAGGATTCTCCCTTAAAGATACCTGCTAAAGCCTCTCTGCTGCTTTCGGTCAGATTTTGGTACAGATAGAAGGTATGTGTCTGTTTTTGAAAAATTCCTTTGAACTGAAAATATTTACTTTTATATTCTTCGCGAAGTTCTTCAGACTTTTCGAGAAGCTCTTTTGTTTCCTCAAGCTCCTGCTCTAAAAGCTCAAATTCTTCTGCTGTTTTGTGAGTTCTCATTGTTCTATCCCCCTGATACTGTCAAAACGCATATTATCATATTACCATAATTCACCTGAACTGGAAAGCACAAAATTTAAAATAAGAAAAATTCTTTTTTACTTTGAAACAGGATTTCCACAATCCCATAGGCTTCAGACGGAGGGACAAGGTAGTCAGAAGCAGTGATATATGCTATACTTTTGAACGTGCAGGAGTGGCTAAATAATTGTGAAAAAAAACCGATATAACAGGAAATGGAGGGAAAAATATTGAGTAGTGTTCAAGACCAGGCGACGGATAATAATATTTTGACGATTTCGACGAAATATCCGCATGCCTTGTTACTTCGGATTAAACGATTATTAAAAAATGAAAATAAAAAAAGATCATGGCTGTTAGAAGAGGAGTTTTTAACAGCCTATTCTTCGTGTTATCCGGAATACCGCTCCGAGGCAGATCGACTTCAACAAGCTATAAATCAGGGGATTGTCAAGGGGTTTTATGAATTAAGCAGTGCAGATTCGTGGAAAAAGAGGGTACATGTGAAGCTGTCGATTTCTAACATGGTAAAGATTATGAAGGAATATGAAGCTGTCGAACTGATTGAAAGTCTGATGCTTCTGTATAATTGGGAATTTGAGATGCAGATCAACAGGACATGGGAAGTGGCGGAGGAGGATAAGGCAGAAGTACATGATCAACAGGTGAATGTGCACAAAATGGGGAAAAATGTGCTGGGAAGCAGTAAAAAGAGACTATTGGAAAGTGTGCAGGCAAATGGGGGAAAAGAGATTTCGCCTAAACCTGCGGATAAGACAAAAAGAGAGAGCATTCAGGGGCGTAGTTATGCTTCACCGGGGAAAGAAGAGACACGGAGAAGAAATAATGAAGCAGGGAGGAAGGAAAAACTAAATCATGCCGGCAGAAAACAGCAGGTAATGAGCGGAAACAGAGAGATAGAAAGAGGAGAGCGTGCTGAGAAGGAACATGATGCGGCGCATACAAACACCGATACAGTAAGCATATTCGGTCAAAATATTACGGAAAGCATCAGAGGAAAGAACAGGGATGAGATTGTAGAGATATTGAGGGATGTTTTATCGGCTGTTTTAGTAGAAGATAAAGTTTCTGATGAGGAATATACAAAGCAGCTGCGTGAAATAAAATTTAAACACGAGAAGCTGATGAGTCTGTTTGTGCGTAAAGAGATAAAACGGGCAAAGCGTGGTGATACCAGGGCACAGTGTACGATGGGAGAGTTTTATGCACAGGAAAATACAGGACATACGGATTATTTTGAAGCGGTAAAGTGGTATAGCCTTGCGGCAAGGCAGGGAAGCAAAAAGGCAAAACTGGAATTAGGGAAACTGTTTGATAGCGACAGGCTTTTGGTAGATCCTGAGGGAGGATACTGGATAGCGGATCAGTCAGGGGCGGTCAGTACCAAGCAGTATGGCATAAAGTATTTTAAGGATCTGGCAGAGCAGGGTTATCCTACGGCTCAAATGATCCTGGGAATGAAATATTACTTTGGTGACGGATTAGAAGAAGATGAAGAAAAGGCGATTCATTGGCTTCGAAAAGCGGCAGAACAGGGGTATGAGGAAGCACAGCAGGAGCTTGGCAAAATCTATGCCGATATTGATGCAGAGGAGTCAAAAAAGTGGCTGGAAATGGCAGGCGCATCTGAAAAAAAACGAGCACGAAACGGATACTTAAAGTGATAACAGCGCGGGAAAAATAAATGTTTCTAAAGGGAAATTCTTTTTTTTCCGACATATTAAGAAGAAAATTATTTTTAGTTTAGCAAAGAAGCCGGCAGATTAAAATTTCCTGCACAGGCTGTTATGGAGGAGTTTTATGAATATCAATCAGGTTTCAGCATATGTAAATAGGATGAACAAGGACGGTAGTCAGGGTGGAGGTACCGTTTTTTCCGGGTTAGGGAAGAAAGGACAGATTATTCAGGGAACGATTGCCCATATTGCTTCTCAGATTACGATCGATTTTCATGGTACAGAAGTGAATGTTGCTAAAAATTCAATCAAAGATGCCAAGGTGGGGGATGCCAGGAGATTTCAGATTATGGATATCTCTAAGGCTGGGCTCGTTCTAAAAGAGATTGATGACAGAAATGATGCCGAGGATATACATGTGCAGGCAAGTACGAAGGTTGTGGCAAACAATTATGCTTTTTCAGAACAATTGGAAAAGACATCGGATGCAGTGAATGCCCAGACGCAGGCAAACGAAGATTTAGCTATTTTGAGTGGGGAGGATTGTCAGAAGCTTGAAGAGGAAGAGGATTCTCTGACAAAAAACACTAAGGAATATATCGAGCGTGCGGTTGAAAGAAATAAGGAAGAAAAAGCCAAGAATATGCAGAATATGCAAGAGGGGCTGGCATTTCGCAAAGAGATGAAGGAGAGTTTGA
This sequence comes from uncultured Lachnospiraceae bacterium, assembly GCA_902795705.1. Lineage (GTDB taxonomy): Bacteria > Bacillota > Clostridia > Lachnospirales > Lachnospiraceae > Butyribacter. Next base: position 14,635 of record CADBMH010000389.1, read on the forward strand.
AAAAGCAGGCTGCATTGGGATTTACTGAATTAAAATCCGTGGGGGAGCTAAAACATGCTTTAGAGGATGTCGGGATACCTGCAACACCGGAGAATCTTGCAAAAGTTTCGAGTGCGTTAGATATGAGTGAAGCAGCGCTGGAGATGACAGATCAGACAAAATATTATCTGATAAGTCAAAAGCTTTCTCCGACCATTGAACATTTATATCAGGGGAAATATACGGTATTTTCTGGTGGTTCAGACGGGGAACAGGCAGGGGCTTTTGAGGATTATAAAGAGCAGATTACAGGGATTTTGAGGGAGAGCGGCTTTTATACAGAAAAGGGACTTGCAGATGCAAAGTGGCTGTTTGAAAAGGAATTGCCGATCAATGCTGCTACATTAAAGCAGTTGGAGGACATGTCTCGAATCGCTGATGAAATGACACCGGAAAGAATATTAGATCAGGTTATTTATGCGATGACAGCCGGTTTGGAACCAAAAGAAGCTGTGTTGGATGACCGTGCGTTTTTAGTGGCAAAAGGGACAGTGGAACGTTTAAAGAATATCTCGGATACAGCGATCATTAAGGTGGCAGATTATCTAATGGCACATCCTGATCAGGAAAGTATCAGAACGAAGAAAGGGACGATGTCTTTAAAGGAAAATGACGAAACGGTTCCTGCTAATCTTCAGATGTTTATGAGAGAGGAAGAACAGCTTTCAGAGAGCAGGAATGATGAGATTCCATATCTCGCAGATCCGGATGCATCTGATGAAAAACGACTTCAGATTGCGTTTAAAAGGCAGATTGAGGAAATCAGACAGAAGATGACGATCCGGGCCGCAGTTATTATGGAACAGAAGGGGATTCATGTAGAAACTGAGGCTTTAGATACGGTTGTGAAAGAACTAAGACAGATGGAAAATGATTATACGGTTAAGCAATTAGGGGAAACGAAAGAATCCTTTAATGAGCCGGAGTTGAATCGTTTACAGGAAACTCTCCAAAAAACGGAGGAAATTTCGAAGGGATTTTCCGGTGCTTTAGGAAGTAGTGTCAGAAGACAGCAGCTTTTGACGATGAATGAGTTACATAGTGCAGTGAGCAGTGCGACTTTGAACAGGAGCGAATGGAAAGGGACGTATGAGACGGTTTGCACACAGGTTCGGGCAGATTTGGGAGATTCTATCCAGAAAGCATTTAAGGGGATTCCGGCACTTCTGAAGGATGTGGGGATAGAGGATACCGAAGCAAATCAACGAGCGGCAAGAATATTAGGCTATAACAGTATGGAAATTACGAAAGAGAATATTAATGAAGTTAAGATGTTTGATGCAAAAGTCAATGATATCATTTCTAATATGAAGCCGACGACTGTTTTAGAACTAATCCGAAGAGGGGATGATCCGCTTGATACACCATTGGATGAGTTGAACCAAAAGTTAAAAGAAATCAATGCGGAAAAGAATGTGACCAGCGAAGAAAAGTATAGTAGATTTTTATGGCAGATGGAAAAGGACGGGAAAATTTCTGAGGAAGAGAGAACCGGGTATATTGGTGTGTACCGCTTGCTCCATCAAATCGAGTCTTCTGAAGGTACGGTGATCGGGGCTATGATTGAATCCGGTCGGGATTTTACATTAGGTAATCTTCTGACACAGGTACGAATTCGAAAAAGCGGTGGAATTGATGCAAAGGTGGATGATCAGTCAGGAGCACGCGAATCCGTGCGCCTGAATGCCAGCATTACAGATCAGATACAGAAAGGCTTTACGGGGAATAAGGCAGATGCCGGAGCCGGGGATGATGATTCGGGGGAGGCAGAGAGAGAGTATCAGAGCCGTTTGATCAGAGAGGCAATGGATGAAATTTCTCCTTCCAAGCTCTATGAAATTACGGACGGAGATATGGAAAAATTGTTAAATGTTTCC
>CADBMH010000390.1 GCA_902795705.1 uncultured Lachnospiraceae bacterium
CCCGTAGCATGCATTTTCCCGAGATAGTAGAATTCTTTGGAAATCTTGTCATCCTTGTTCTTACGAACAAACAACTCAACATCAACACCTAACTCATCTGCATTGAGGAACCTTTGAACATCCTCAGAGTCCCTGGTACGTCCATTTTTAGATATTGCTACAAGTGTTGTAGGACTGACGAAGCGATCTTCATAATTAGTTGTATCCGATGTATCTTCAGGTTTGTCATAATTGATAAATACCGGGAAGGTCTTTGTTTTGTCGTCATACTTATACCCACCTATATTTAGAGGTACCTCGTTCCTTTCCCACTTCAGTAGCCTGCATACATCTTCATATGTGTATTTCTGGTACAAGACTAAATCTGTATCTTTGTAAGTATCGCTGTAGTCTTTTCTATATCTATATATTCCAAAATCTACTATTTCTTCTAGCATCGAGGAAAAATCCGGATTATTTAACATTTTTTCAAAAGCATCAGCAACCTTGTACTCATCTATTAATGCGGTTTCCTTTCCTGTAGAGCTCTCGATAAAAATGCATTTTGAAAAAGTTTTTCTTCCTTGTGCTGCAGGGAACACATTTGTCATTATATTTATAACATTGCTTAGTGCCTCTTCATCAGCGGTTACTCCATAGTCCCTAAGAAGAACATCCGCAAGTGATCCCATATTAAAATTGTGATTTTCAATTACCTTTTTTAATAGGGCCAGCTCGTATATCCTCTTTCCACTAGCGAATTTTTGACTGACAAATTTGATAATCTCTTCCTCGTCAGCTGTAAGCTTAACAGTATACTCATTCTCATCTTCATATTTGCGTAAAAAAGTGTAATACGAGCCGAGACTATCTTTTTCAAATATTCTTAGAACGTCTATTTCTCCATAACGCTCAAAATCCATTAATGACGGAATCTTCCCCAACTTGTTTTTTAAGTTTTTGTAGCTCTCTTTGATCAGCTTCATATCGCTAAAATTAGCATTGTCAATAGCTGCAAAAATACGTTTTTTTGCGATTTCATCAAAATGGATGGTGCTTGCACCAGGTATGATCCGCTCGCCTTCCATTACATATTTTCGAACGTTATCTTTGTTATAAGTTCTATCCCCAGACAGAGCAATTGGGATCATAAAGTTATTAGTGTAATTACCGATGAAATCAAGTATTACAACATATTCCTTACCAGAAGCTTTTCTAAGACCTCTGCCAAGCTGTTGGACAAATATAATAGGCGACTCTGTTGGCCTAAGCATTATTACCTGATTAATTTCAGGGACATCAACGCCTTCATTAAAAATATCAACGGTGAATATATAGTCAAGAAGGTCGTCGCCTTCATCAGCAGCTAATCTTTCAACTGAAGCTAGTCTCTTTTCCTGACTATCCTCGCCAGACAATGCTATTGTTCGATAATACTGTCCATTATGATTTCTTTTATTAAACTCTGCGCTTAATGCTTGAGCTTCTTTCCTGGAACTGCAGAAAACCAACCCTTTTGCGCGTTTACCACTATAACCGAAGAACTCTATTTCTTTCAAAATGAAGTCAACCCTTCTAGATGAAAGTAGACGATTGAAATCCTTGTAGCTATCAACGAACTGATCCTCATTTTCGAATTCGATGTCTGTAATTCCAAAATAATGGAACGGACAAAGCAAGTCTTCTTCCAACGCTTGCTGAAGTCGGATTTCACAAGCAATGTTATGATCAAACAAGTTATAGACATCAAAACCATCCATCCTGTCAGGGCTGGCTGTCATACCTAACCAGAATGTTGGCTCGAAATACTCGAATATTTTTCTGTAGCTTTCTGAACCAGTACGATGTGCTTCATCAACTACAATCACATCAAAATCATCTTTTTTGAAGGTCTGCTGAATCTTTTCTTTCGCCATCATATTCATGGTAGCGAACACAAAATCTTTATCAATTTCACGCGAATTGCCAGATAGTAACCCAAAAGTTCTTGTGCCCTGAAAAACTCTTTTAAAGCTTTCCATAGCTTGAATAGCAATCTGTTCGCGATGGACAATAAATAAGGCCCTTGATGGATCAATATCTCTTAACGCAAATGCAGCAGCATATGTCTTTCCTGTACCAGTTGCAGAAATAAGAAGAGCCCTTTTCTCGCCCTCTTCCCTCATTGCCTCAATGGTTTTTACAAATTCAACCTGCATTTTATTAGGCTGCAATTTGTAATCTTCAATAGATTTAAGCTTTTCCCTTTTTACAAGTCGTTGCTGTTCCTTAACGATTCTAAATTGTGTTTCATATGAATCTATGAACTTCTCAAATGGGAGTGAATGCTCAGAATTCCATAACCGATCAAACTGTTCAACAACTTCATTTGCAAATGCTCCTTTAGCAGTCGATACAATCTTTGAATTCCATTCGTGATTAAGCATCAACGCATTGTGTGTCATGTTTGAGCTTCCAAGAACGATGCGGTATATTGCACCCTTTTTGAATATGTAGCCTTTAGTGTGAAAGTCCTCCAGTACATTGTCAACAGCAAACATTCTGACTTCTATATTAGAAAGAGAATTCAGAGTCCTAAGTGCATCAGGCTCAGTAAAGCTCAGATAGTCAGTTGTCAATATTTTGCCTGGTATACCACGCTTTTCAGTTTCCTGCAGTGTCTGCAGCAAAGGGGTCAATCCACCTCTTGTTATAAATGCAACACTAAAAAAGAACGAGTCACAGTCCAAAAGTTCCTCTTCAAGTGAAGATATAACCTTGCGTCCGTTCTTATAATCGTTATAAAGAAATTCAGGTCTGAATTGATTTTCTGACTTTATATCGGAATCTATAAAGGCAGTGTCAAGTCCAAGTTTCAGTGCGGAATTATCATTATCCATTGTCTTAAATGAGAGGTTATTATCCAAATATTAATCATTCTTTTTATAACGTTATTCTAACACAAGCATTAAATATAGGAACTATCACTTTTATCAGCTGTTACATCTGCAGTTCCTGATTATGAGCCTGGGAGATAGCACAAAGGCACCGACAGAATTGCCTTATACATGACTGCGCCGCCGCAGAGAGTCGTAAGGCGAGAATCTGCAGAAAGGCCAGAAGCACAC
>CADBMH010000391.1 GCA_902795705.1 uncultured Lachnospiraceae bacterium
AAGTCACTGACAATAAGAAAAAATGAGGTGACACTGCAGATGACGATCGGGAAAAAGGCTGCGCTACTGAACGGAAAACAGGTGACACTTTCCGCAGCACCGCTTTCTGTAAAGTTTGTGGCAAAAAATACGACTAAAATCATGGTTCCGATAGCGTCCGTGGCGAAAAAACTGCATTTTCGTTATATCAAATCTTCGTCGGCGATTACCTTAGAGGATCCGCTGCATTTGTCCTATGATGATAAAGCTGTTTATTATTCAGGAATCAAGGGAGGGCTTTTTTATAATCATTTTCTCTATCCGTTAGGAGAGCTTCCGGCAGTGAAGTTGGATGATATCGTCTATCTTCCGGCAGAGGAAGTGCTTAAGATGTTAGGCTTTGAGTATTCGTATGATGCCGAAACCGGTGAAATTGATATCGAAAATGAGAATATCGGAATCCATTTACAGACCTTGCCTGGCTCACAGCAAGCTGTTTTGAATGAGGAAGAGATCACGCTTCAGGTTCCTTTTAAAAAGATAGAGGACTTAAATAACGGGAAGACAGTGGTTGCGATGCCGGCAGCAGAGATTATGACGCTTTTTGGCTATGAGAATGCATGGAATGAGACGGAGGAGTATTTTGAAATCCGTACAGGTGACTTTTTCCGCTGGGAAACAGAGCTTACGGAGGAGCAGAAGGAGGATACGGAGACGAATTATCTGTATGCAGTGCGTTCTTATTATGAGGTCAAGGACAAGAAGATCGGCCTGATCCATCTGTCCGTGACAGGCTCCTTAAAGGAAATCATGCAGACGGCAACCGTGGTCAGAAGTGAAAAAATCCTTACCATTACGATACCGCAGTCTGTGTAGCTGCTGGATAAGAAGCAGTTTGAGAACTGGAAGGAGATCCTGTCTGGAATGGTGGTGACAACTGCGGAGGACGGTTCTGTTACCATTACACTGACGATGGCAGATGTGCTGGAATATGCGTATGCATTTAAAGAGAATACATTAGATCTTGAGGTTTTATATCCGTATCCGGAAATGCCGTCAAAGGAGCTTTCGACCTATGCGCTTAATATCTATATTCCGGACGGACTTACGATTGATTCCGTGACAAATGAAGACTTATATGAGAACAAAAAGTTCCAGATCATCATAAAAGGAAATCATGTTTCCTTTTTCAAGAAGAATCCTGTGATCATCAATAACAATAAAGTGACGCAGGTTTCCGTGAAAAAGAGCGGCGAGAATACGGTGATCACAGTGGCGACATCTTCCCTGCAGGGGTATAAGATCTATGAAAAAGGGGACTATTTCGTGGTGAAAATGGGTACGCCGAAGAAAATCTATTCTTCCATCATTGTGCTGGATGCCGGACATGGCGGGCATGATCATGGCGCGGTACATAACGGACTGCATGAAAAAAAACTGAATTATAAGATCATCTATACCTTGATGAAGGGTTATTTTTCGGACAATGCACCGGATATTAAGGTATACTGGACCAGAAAGACCGATACCTTTATCACGCTGGCAGGAAGGGCTGCTTTTGCAAGCAAGGTCGGTGCAGATGCATTTATCAGTCTACATATGAATTCGGCTCCGAATAAGAAGGCGAACGGAACGGAGGTATATTATTCGAAATATAATAATGGAAAGCGTTTCGGTGGAATCACAAGCAAGAAGATGGCGACTTTATTCAGAAATAGCATTGTAAACAGTGTCGGAACGAAAAATCGCGGCGTAAAGCAGGCGGGCTTTTATGTAATGAAGCACAACACCGTGCCGGCAATCTTAATTGAGCTTGGTTTCGTGACGGGAAACTCGGATTCGAAGAAGCTAAAGAAGGCATCGTTCCAGAAGAAGGCGGCAAAAGCGATTTACAGCGGGATTGAAAAGATGTTTTCTACTTATAAGACCGGAAGGTAATGGAAAAGTGTGAATGATACATAGAGTTTGAAACAAGGAGGGAAAAATGAGTTGGTTTCAGGGTATGAAAGGTAAGAAGATCAGGCTTATGGCGGGAGTGCTTTCTTTGGTGCTTTTTATAAGCGGCGGGGTGTTTTTTGGTATCTCACAGAAAAGTGATCTGACGGTGAGAGCGGAAGGGACAAAAGCGAAGGAATTACAGATGGAAGAAAGCAGTCTTGCTGTTTCACAGCCGAGTGTGGCTCTGCCTGTGATAAGCGGAGCGAAAAACGGAAAAAAGGTTGCGATTGATGCAGGGCATCAGCTTCATGCAAACAGCGCATTGGAGCCGATCGGACCGGGAGCTAAGACGAAAAAGGCGAAGGTGGCGGGAGGCTGTACCGGAGCCGCGACAAGGGTGCCGGAGTATAAATTTACCTTAAGACTTGCGAAGAAGTTAGAAAAGGAGTTAAAGAGCAGGGGCTATGAGGTCTATATGATCCGCACGAAGAATAATGTCAATATCAGCAACAAACAGCGCGCCCGGCGTGCCAATAAGAGCGGTGCGGATATTTATATAAGGCTGCATGGAGACAGCTCGGCATCCTCAAGTGTAATAGGAGCAAGCGGACTGTATCCCTCCAAACGGAATAAATATGTTGGAAAACTGAGTGCCAAGTCTTTAAAATTGACAAAGGCAATTTTAAAATCCTATTGTAAAAAGACGGGCATCCGGAACAGGGGAGCGGTCGTAAGAGATGATCTGACCGGCACGAACTGGAGTAAAATCCCCGTGACATTGATTGAATGCGGATTCATGAGTAACAAAGCAGAGGATAGAAAGCTGCAGAATGCGTCCTTCCAGAAGAAGATGGCGAAGGGGATAGCGGACGGAATCGATGGATATTTTGGGTTTTAAAGGTGAAACAGCACTCGCAGGTGAGCGGGTGCTGTTTCATTTGAAATATTTTGTTATTTTGTTCTCTTTCATTGTATCGTTGTATCTTTTTGGATAACGATAGTTGAATGTATTTCTTGATATAATTTTATATTAACACCTACACTGATCGCAAATCCAATCAGTGTAAGAACTAATATACAGCAAATGGAAAGACGGATGGCATTAGTGATACGAAGTTGTTTCATGATATATTCTGTATCTGCGCCCTCATAATATTCCGTAATGATATCTATAGGTGAACCAAGAATCTCCTTTAGTTCTTCATAAGAAATATCAGGTTTTGTTTCGTTCAATTCGAGAATCCGTAATTTATAGTCCTTGATCAGTCGTTTTTCCTGAGTGCCTCTTGATGTAATGATTGCTTTAATATCTTTGTAATATCTTTTTGATTGCTGATTCATTTTTCCTCCCATAATGTCGAGTAGTCATAATTTAAAATCTTTTCAATACTATCAATGGTTTGCATATAGTCTGACAATAATTGTTTTAGTCTCTGTTCTCCTGTAGGTTCGATATGATAGTATACTTTAATTTGTCGTTTGCCTACCTGCTTTTTATAGTCGGATATATATTTGTTGTCAATCATTTTATAAAAAGCAGGATAAAGAGAACCTTCCGGAAATGATAAATTTCCGTCAGAAATTTTTGTGATATATTGTGAAATCTGATAAGCATAACAATCGCCGTAATGTTTTAGAATGTGTAACACTACCAGTTCACAGGAACCGCTTTTAAAACTATTTCTCGATGCCATATATTATCCTCCTAAAATATTTATAACATATAATAGATGAAAAATAAATACCTAGGAAAACTAAAAATATATTGACAAAGGGTTTTGAAAGAAGTATTATGATGTTACAGTCAGCAGAGAACAAGTGGAAAAGGATTTATTGGGCTTGTTTCTGTTATGGCAGGTAGCCACAAACCTAAGAAATATAAGCTCGAAATTGTAAAGAAACAGGCTTTTGGTTGGAAGTTTGCTTTATAAATAGAGGAGTGAAGGGGAGATAGTCTTATGAACTCAAAATTAAAACAAATGATTGCATCAATTCTGTGTATCTGTTTATTTGCCTGCATATTCAGCATGATTCCGGTACAGAAAAATCGTGCGGAAAGTGCAAGTCTTAATATTCAGTCGATTACGCTTTTAAAAGGGCAGTATGCCTGTGTCGTGCTGAAGGGCGGAGATTCTTCTTTGGCGATTCAGTGGAAGGCATTAGGGAAAAAGATTAAAATAATAAAAACGGGAGATTACAAAAAAGGAGAGGGGTATTGTTATTTTAAAGCAGCGGGAACAGGAAACAGCATACTAAAATGCACGACGGGAAAGCAGACCTTAAAGTGTAAGATTAAGGTAAAGGCATCTGCGTCATTCATCGGTGACTATGCGGATGCTTCTAAGGAAATACATCTGAGCGTATGGAAGTGCGGAAAGAACTATAAGGCTTTTTACAGTCAACTCCGTTTATGCAGTATAGACGATTTGCAGGGAACTGTAAAAAATGGCATTCTGACCTTAAAGGGGACAGATCCAAGTGGAAAGCCGCTTGTCATGACGGTGTCGAAAAAAGGTAAGAAACGCGTGCTTAAAATAAAAGAAACAACATGGGAATATTTTGATCAGGGAAGTAAAACGACTTTGAAAAAATGCAGTGGGAAAGAGGGATATACGAAAAATGTGGGGTGGGAAGGTATAGACAGGGAAATGACATCGGAGGAACTGCTGGATTTATTTATTAGTGGTTCAATAGATGCAGTTTCCACAGATATGGTTTCAAAGCTTAATATTGCGGATTTTAACATAGGTTCTGATAAGCCGGACTCATATTCTATCGGAGAGAAAGTTGACCTTGACAATGATGGTGAGAAGGAACTGATCATTCGTGGCGCTTATGGCGGAATATACCTTGATGCCAGAGATAATAAGGTATATGCTTTTGCTGTGGGAATTGATGATAACAATATACTTTCCTATACCTATTATAATGGAGAAATATGGATTCTGTACAGTAATGTAATCAATGAGGAAGAAGAATACTATCCCTCGTATCTACAGACTGAAAGCATATAAACGATATTGGAAACAAAACAGGCATCCTCCTATCAGAAGGATGCGAGGACAAGAAGGATGTCAGGAATAAAAAAGACGAGGGGTGAACGAGGATGAAAAAATGTTTTATACTGATTTTGTGCTGTATATTTCTTTTTAGTGGCTGTGGGAATATACAAAATCCGGCTGCTGTTCCTAAGGTAGAAAGCGCAGCAGAGCATACTGGCACGGAGGAAAAGGAGGAGTTTATCCTTAGTGAAGATTTAAAGGCTGCCATTCTTCCGCTTGCTTTGGAGTTTGATTCCTTTGATAACGGAGAGGTACATAAAAAGGAATGGAAAGAGTTTTTTATCAACGGATATCTGCTGAATTCTCGTAATTCTTATGATTACCTGGATCAGATTTCCGGTAAAAATGATGGTAGAGTTTCCGTTAAGGAGATAGAATACATACAGGAATCCCTGACCGGAGA
>CADBMH010000392.1 GCA_902795705.1 uncultured Lachnospiraceae bacterium
ATATTTACTATGCCCGTTCTATCTTACAACTATGTCTTTTATACTCCTCTCCGCCTGGTACATCCTTTTCATAATTGATGCTGACGATCAAAAGGTTTCCTTCATAATGTTCTAACTTCTGCGGATAGTTCCTGCTCCGTATCTGGTCTAAGACTGTTTCTACGGTCTTTCCGTATTTTAATTCTATGAGCAGGGCAGGCTTCTCCGGATTTCCGGGGGACGGCAGATAGACAATATCACAATAGCCTTTCCCCGAATCCAATTCCTGTATCGTCGTATAATATTTCTGTGCCGCATAGTATGCCATCTGCACCGCATAGGAAAGTGCCGCCTCTGAGTTATAGGTCTTATTCTCTGCCGTATCATGAAACCATTCCAAAAGCTCCGCGACTTTTTCCTCTTTTCCTTCCCATGTCGCCTTTAGTAATTCCTGCGATTTTCTAAAAGATTTAAAGGTAGCAGTCCACTCACCAAATTTTGTCGATGTCTTAAATTCATCTAAAATCTCATGGTTGGGGATAAAGACCTCTTTCGTATCCGTATCATATCCCAGATAGCCAAGATGGATCAGCATGGTTAAGACATCATCCTTACTATAAAAAGATGTCATATCATTCCGGTAAGTCGAAATGTCTATCCTTGCCCTGCCGCCGTCCATTAAGACTGCGACCGTCTCCTTTAATCCGTCAAAGTCCATCCGGATATATTCTGCCAATGCCTCATAGGTCTCCGTCTTATTCCAATAGTTTTGAATAATGCCGCTTGTTATAGCTTCTACTACCGACAACGGGCTGTATATGGAATAACGCTTTGCTTCCACTTCCTTCCCATTTATCTCCTGTGCTGCATAATTCGGATTCGGCGGTATCACATCCCTCACCCTATATCCGTCATACCATTCCTTGTATCTTTCGTAATCCCGACCAAATCCCTCACACAATTTGCGTACCTCATCCTCTGTAAATCCGGTATACTTCGCTAATTGCATAGGGGTAATAACAGAGAACTCCCGAAACATATTCAACGCCGAATGTTTCCCATACTTTTTAATCGGCAGGATTCCCGTCATGTATGCAAGAGCCACATACTCCTTATCCTTTAGCCAGTCCCTCAGAAAATCGAGATAAAGCTTCTGCCCGTCCGTATCATTTTTACAATTCCGGAACACCGCATCCCACTCATCAATGATGATGACAAATGGAATCCCACTCCTTCTGTAAAACTTATCCATACTGTAACATAAATCCTCAGCATCATACTTGACATCTGGATATTCCCCTGCTAAATCGTCTAATATCCTTCCTGTCATCTTTTCCAAAGAAGCACTAACCTCTTTATTCTCCTTAATAAAATCTGTCATCACCACCCGTACCACATCAAACTGATTCAGATATTTGTCCCAATTCTCACACTCCGCGACCTTCCGTCCCTCAAACATCTGTCTGCTGTTACCCCTGCCATAATAGGCGGCAAGCATATTTGCCGCAATCGTCTTTCCGAAACGGCGGGGACGGGATACACTGACATATTTCTGTTCTGTATTCACAACTGTATTCATATCTATAACTCTTGCCAAATCAATAGCATAATAATAGACCAATATAAAATGGGACATAAATTCTATTACGAAATCATGTCCCATTTCATGTTTCTAGTTTATTCAAGCACTTTATGTAATCATATGTCAATCATTCGCCAGATTATGTTTTTACTACATTAGTCTATATAATCCGCAAGATGTGTATCACTGTATAAGTACATCGGCCAAAAATCCTGAATATATCCATAATGTAATAAACTAATTCGAAATTCTCCATAATCCGAATCCCCTATATATGCCCCGCGGTGCGCATCGTTGATCCCATCATATACACTTACAAAATAATGGTAGGAAATTCCAAATATTCCATATTTTAGGTCAAAAAAATGTATTTCACGCTCAATGCGCAGCACCCGTTTATCTTTAGGATTAGACAGCCTCATGAACTGGTAATTCCGATATTCACGGATTCCGACACAAAGCAGAATTTTCCCAAGCCAAATACAGAGGATGATCAGAAAAATCCGTTTTCGCTTATTCCATCTATCCGACACCTTTGACTCTGTTTCTTCTATTACAGATTCAGATAATTCTTCATCATCCATCCGCACTTCTCCTTCCTGATATCAGTTTGTCTCCTTCATATACAAAGATTCTGTCCGTTTCCGTATAGTCCCATGCATTTCTTGAATAGTCATTTCCCAAATCATAGTTTTTCCATTCTGGTGTATGGATTCTGAAATGCACTTCCAATTCATGACCTACCTCCAAATACTGATTACAATCAAAAGAAATATTAAGTTGCATTTCCCCACTGTTTAAAGAAATAAATCTTCCTTTTGCAGTCTCCGTAATCCCATTATGATTATTACATGCCCAGTCAAATTCCGCAATATGAAACGGCATTCCATCCGGATCAAAAATATATCCTAAAGTTAGCTTATTAATTGGAATACTTTCCTCACCATTATTTTTTATCTTAATTCGTGCCGCAATCGTATTACTCGTGATTTCTCTCCCTGTATCCATCGACATTACAGAAATGTTTCCGGAAGATATAGGCATATTAGGCGAACTTGTCTCCTCCGGAGTCAATGTAGTATCAGGAGTTGGTGTTATTTCGGGCAACGGTGTCGTTTCAGGTAAAGTACCATCAGACCTTTCCCCATCAAAATAAATCTGTTGCCCATTGTGGCAAATTTCCGCTCCATCCATACAATAATCAATAGCTATAATATCCCCCTTCTTCCATTCATAATCAGAAAGAGACTTTAATTTTCCATTATCCAGGACACCTATCTGTGAACTCTGGTTCTCATGAGAAGTAAGTTGTATCGTATAGTCATCCCTTACAAATGAAATAGTATTCACTTGCTGGTTTCCATAATATCCCGCATGCTGTGCAAGAAAATCCGGACTATCCTGTATTCCATATTCCTCATTTGGATGATAATAATATTTTAGCACACCCTGCTTATAAAAATCAATATCCATATCCCCCGTTACAATCAACTGAACGATATCCGAAGAATCTTCATAGTCCACTTTTTTGTCAGAATCCGAGTCATTCTTAATTTGATAATTAATTTTTATCATGTCCTCTCTACCCGTATTCTCATTTTCAACAATAGATAATGTCTGTATAACCTTAATACCATTATATGTATTGACAGACTCACTTTTTTGCTCTTCCGCATAATACTCAACCTGTTTTGCTGAAAAAATCTGTGCTTTACCATCTAGCGATATAGTCGTATACGATGTATCCCCTCCTGGATGCCCAAATAGCATTTTCTTATAATTGTCTGTATCAATATCCGGATTCCCTAAAACTGTTCCTATTGTATATCTTCCATTGCCTAATGTATAAAATTCAACATAATCATTAGAAATAGTGCGCAGCACAGAATTATTTTCTGCAGAACTGCTTTTTCCATCAATTCCTGCTAAAATTAGCATCAAGCACAAAATCAAGAATCCTTGTATAAATTTTTTTACTGCCATAAAATTTCCCCCTTTTCTTTTTTCAATATTTCTACCATTTATAACGACATCCCAAAAACCTTATTTTTATTTTTTTTAATTTATCCACTATAATACAATGTATATCATCCTCCTTGTCATCATGCAAACTTTTGTCCTAAAAATCTTATCCTTTGTACCTCATTCCTTCTTCTCCTTTGTATCTAAGCCATCTTTCGAAAAACTCCTATCTGCTCTTTTTTATCAGCTTTTCCGGCTTCTTTGGCTCATACATAAATCCGAGACAGTTAGCGTCTGCTTTTTTTACTGCTACCTTCTCGATTACGATTTTTGCCGCTTTCGCTGCCTTTTTCATCATCGTACCATTTCTTTTTCTGATTACAACCCCCTTGGCTGTGAACGACATAATTTTGGCTCCCAACGACATATTTTCATACCTTCCCATATACAAATTGTGTTATAATCTGTAGCAGAACGATATACTTCGGAGGAGATTTTCTATGCTCGGTTTTGTTTGGGAATTCATAATCAATATTTTAGAAGCTTCGCTTTTTTTCCTTTTATTCAATCAGAAGCTCAGAAAAAAGAGCCTTACACTTTTTTACAGAAAACAGGCTGCTGCACTTTTTGTTCAGTCATTTTTATTACTTTTATGTAATCTGGCGAAAATTTCTACATTTTATACCGTTCTGCTTTTTATCCTTTTTCATTATCTGCTGGCACAATTGTTCTATAACGAATCGGCCTTTATTAAATTATTCTGGGTTTTTATTTATACCGCTGCAACAATCCTGGCAGATGCCCTCACGACCATTATCCCGACTACCTGCTTTCACTTTGACCTTCCATCCTTACTTGTATACGGGACATTACGGGTTCCCTTTACCCTGGTTTATATCTCGATTCTCGGTGTGACAGTTCTGATTCTTTTGTGTATCACTACACAGACCTTCCACCTGACAAAGCCCGGAAAATTCATTTTTATCCTGCTCGCCGTTTTCTGCATCGGTATGGAACAGGGAATCTTAACCGAACAGCTTTATATTGCGTCCCATACTCCCGACAGCCATTACACGATTTTCTTATTCATTATCTTTTTCCTTGTCATGTTCCTGTTTTTAACACTAACCATTTATGTTTACTGGCTCGGAATGGAAAAAGAAAAAAATATCATCCTGACACAAAATATCGTCCTGTCGCAAATGGAGAAAAAACAATATGAGCAGATAGTAAACTCTGCAAATCAGTTGAGACATCTCCGGCATGACCTCACAAACCATCTCTCCACGCTGACATGGTTTCTTCAAAACGAGCAATACGAAAAAGCAAACAAGTATGTCCAGGAAATCACACAGCATTTCTACGGATTCCTTCCTGCTATTTCCACCGGAAACAGTACGATAGACAGCATTTTAACAAATAAATGCAATATTGCAAAAGAAAAAGAGATCCGGCTCGAACACACTATACACCTCCCCGGCTTCCTGCCGCTCAGTGATATGGAAATCTGTTCCCTTTTAGGCAATCTTTTTGATAATGCCATTGAAAGCTGTCAGAAGGTAGAACCATCCCTTATTCCTTTTATAGAATTCCAAATGAAGCCTTATCATCATATGCTTACTATCCACATAACAAACAGCTCTGATGGTATCTACAAAAAAGATTCCAAAGGTCATCTGGCCAGCAGTAAAAACGACCGGAAAAACGAACTTCCATTTCCGGAACACGGTCTGGGACTAAAAAGAGTACAGGATATCGTTTCAAGACATGGCGGCTTTATGGAGCTTCTTCCGGAGGAGGAGCGTTTTACCGTTTCTATCATGCTGCCACTGGACACAAAAGAAAATTCCTGATATGTTATTTACAAACAATAACGATAATATACTCAAAACCAATAAATGATATACGCACATCCTTAGTAAACGACAAAAGTAATTTTACTTCCCGCCAGAAACAGAACCTTATATCAAAGCTTTGTTTCTGTTTGAAAGAAAATTACTAATGTCGTCAACTATAAAAAACGAAAGGAAAGAATGATGATCATTCATATCGCAATTTTGGAGGATGCCCCTTCCGACTATCAGTATTTGGAAACACATATCAAAAACTGGGGTGAACAAACAGGAAATGTGATTCATATAGAATGGTATCAGAACGAATCCTCTATTCTCCATTCCAAAAAGCTTTATAACTGCCATATCCTGTTTTCTGATATCGAGCTTGTCTCCGCTGATACGGAATGTGACGCAGACAAAGCCTCCACCGGAATCCATATATGCAGCAGACTGAGGGAAAACGGATTCAAGGGCGAAATCATTTTCCTGACCGCTTACCGGGAATATGTATTTGAGGGATATGATGTACAGGCTTTCAATTATTTATTAAAGCCCATCCGGGAAAATGACCTCGAAAAAACCATGAACAAATACCTCTCTCTGCATCAGGCAAATTTTTACTATCACCACAAGGGAAATGATATCATCCAGATTCCCTATAATGATATCGTCTCCATCAGTAAGGACGGTCATGATATTCTGATTCAGACAGCAGAAGGAATCTACGCTGAACGGACTGCCCTGAATAAAATCGAAAAGCATCTCCCCGCACAGTTCCTCCGCTGCCACAAATCCTGCATTATCAATACACTTCACATTAAATCCCTCTCAGGTAATACGGTGAAGCTGACAAATAACCAAATACAAACTGTAGGACGAATCTATTTGGATGATATCAGAAAAGCACTGCTTTACCTTTCACTAAATTAGAAAGGCAAAATCGTTGATTGTCATTTACATCTTTTTCATACATCACGAAAGGAAACCTGCCATGATCGAATCACTAGCTCATGATATCGCAAAGAATTGTTGTTCCCATGATTTTATGGTTTCTTTCCTTTATCATATTAAGAAATTATATTGGCGGCTATCATGCTTCCACACATATCCGCTGTATTCTGTTCAGTACAGTATTTGGAATGATTTCTCTTACTCTTTTTAAAACCATCCCTGTCATAAAAATGCGGGAAATCCTGTTCTTCTATCTAAGCTGCTTTCTTCTGCTGTGTTTCTTTCCGCCTGTTGTAAATGAGACTGCTCCCATAGCAGATAAAAACAATGACAGGATGCAATTAAAAAGAAAGGGATGGATTGCCTTGTTTGCGGAATCCCTTTCTTCCATATTACTTTTCTTTTTTCTTCCAACCCTAAGCAACAGCATTGTAATCGGTACACTTGGTGCTGAATTATTGTATATCATGGCATGGATTAAAAAAGCCATCTCATCTAAATAAATACACAACTACTCTGATCAAATACGAGAGCAGCTAACCAGAAAAGAGCAGCCCCGCATGTCTGCCACAGCTGCTCTTTTTACTATCTTACTTCCATTTTCCTACTCCTGAATCAAAGGAGGTTTTTGATATAGCTTCTCGTTGACATTCTCAATCTCTTCATCAATTGCCTCCATAAGCTCCTCATCTGCACTTATCCGAAGTGCAACTTTTTTAATGCGCTTCAAGGCATGAAGCTGATCAAGCAAATACCCGTTATATTCCTTTTCGTTCGTCGGCATAAAATCCCTCCTCTCTGCAAATCACTGTCCAAAGGTTCTTTTATGATTAGTATACCAAATCCCATCAAACAAGTAAAGTCTACCCCCACGGTTCGCATCGTTGATCCCATCATATTCACTTACAAAATAATGGTAGGAAATTCCAAATATTCCATATTTCAGGTAGTTTTTTTGATACTCCTCTTTCCAGCCATATTTTTTCATCGTTGTGTAGATCGTAATATATACCGTTCCTAATTCCTCCCCGTATTCCTCTAAAATACTGTCAATCACCGTAGTTATCTTTTTCCTCCCTACATAGTGGAACCCTGTGAACGCGTATACAGATAAAAAATACCGTATCTGACATATATTCCATTGATGCTTC
>CADBMH010000393.1 GCA_902795705.1 uncultured Lachnospiraceae bacterium
AAAGACATAGTTGTAAGATAGAACGGGCATAGTAAATATTAGGTGTGCATAAATTCTAAAATATAAGCATCATAGGCTTCGGCTAATTTGGAAAGACAGGTGCGGCTGACCGGGAGAGTTACATTTCCGGTTAAAAGTGCCTGCCTTTTTTCGGTTTTTCGGTAGTATTTCATATTGATGATGGAAGAGCGGGAAATCAGGCAAAAACCAAGAGGCGCTAAGTCGGTCTTCCATTCTTTTATGGGTTTTCGGACAGTAATGGTCTGTCCGTCTGTCATATAAAAGATCGTATATTTCTGCTCGGAATGAAGATACAGGATATCCTTACAAAGTACGGTCTTTTTTTCATCCAGCCGAACCCGGTAGAAATCCCTGCCAAGATAGGCGGCTCTGTTGATTGACTGCTCTACCGCACGCTCGGAACAGGGCTTGGAAATGAAATTGATTACATTTCTGCCAAAGGCATCGGGCATGGATTCGCGGTGCGTCGTGCAGAATACGATAAAGGTAGCGGGATGCTCTATTTCCAGTACATTTTTTACTTCAATGCCGGTCTTTTCCTCCATTTCGATATCTAAAAACAGGAGATTCAGGTCAGGAAGCTCTTTGGCATTTAGAAGCTCCTTACCGCTTTGGTAGGTGTAAATCTGGTCATAGCCGAGATGATTACAATATTTTTTGATCAGCTCCTGCTCGGAGATGAGGTCATCACAGATTCCGATTTTCATAAAGGTGTCCCCTTTCTGTTATTTTTTGATACTGCTTCTATTATAACAGTATAGCACGAATTGTATATGAAAAAAATTTTTTTCGACGAATGGTTAAATATTGCGATAAATGAAGTGGACAGTCTATATGTGGATATATACAGATGCAGAAAATACGCCGCTTCGAAAATAAAACTCCAGCTTACCGTTATATTTCTTTACGGATTTTCTGACATTTTCAATACCAAAGCCATGATTCAGGACATCTTCCTTTGAGGTGGGAAGCTGTGTGAGGTCTTCTTTTTTATATTCTTTTGAGGTATTTTCTATCTGAATGAGGAGGCTTTCCCTGTTCGAAAAAAGGGATAGAAAAATTTTCCGGTTTTCCTTTTGGGGAAGGGAATCGGCTGCTTCCATCGCATTTTTTAGCAGATTTGATAATATAACACATAAATCTGTATCAGAAAGAAATAATTCCTCTGAAAAGCGTCCGCTTAATTCAAAAGCTACACCATCAGGAAGATTTTCATAAAAATAATTGACAATCGCATCGGAAATCGGCTGTCCGGTGGATAGGTATTGTATCTGCTCTTTGATATCGGACAGGGTTTCAATGTATTGCTTTAAGGCTTTAAAATCCTCCTTTTCTGCCAGTGCATGAAGGGAAGTGACATGATAATTATAGTCATGCCGAAATGCGCGGAGATCCAGATTTTTCTTCTGTAATTCTTTATAGTGATTTTCTTCTAAACGCAGCATTTCCTGATTTAATTGATCCTTTTCCTGTAATTCTGTATGAAGCATCTGCAGACGGAAGTAGAGTATCAGGAGAACAATGCTCATAATGATCATAACAAAAATCGAGAGAATCAGCGTGCTTTTTCCGAAGCTGTTTAATTCATCATGGGTAAGGAAATATGCTGTGTTTGTCAGAAAAAAATCAACGAGGAGGACAAAGGCAATCAGAAGGTAGCCTTGCCAGTCTAATTTTTCAAATGGTCGGGATTCCTTGAAAAATTTGTGGTGAAGGATAAGAGATGTTAAAAATATTATTAATATACCTAATAATGAGGATAGGTAATTAAGAATATGATTTTCTGGATTTGTATGCGTAAACGCCATAACAGAGTGAAATATACTATTACTTATTATATTAAAACTTAAGAGGTAAATAGCGGACCAGCATACTTTAATCTGCCATTTTTCTTGAAAGATAAGAAAAATAATGGCTATCGTAAATATGGAATAAGGAAGAATTCTATATGAAAGAAGGCAATAAAAAATATAAGAAATCATCAGTATTCCGGATAATATCTGAAATCTTTTTTCTTTTATATATTCTGTATGAAATATATTTTTTATTATATATATCATTGTTCCTGTTTCAGCAAAGAATAGAAGAATTTGTTCCACGGTATCGCCTCCTGTTTTTTATTATATTATGAATGCTATTGGATTGCAAATTATTAAGCAGATAGAATCATGTATGTTCATTCGTCGCAAAAATTAACCATTCGTCGCATTATGCTTGTTAGTCATGAAAAGTACATGATAAAGTTATCTCGAATATTAATTACAAAAGAATTTATATAAAAGCAGGAGAATAAAATGTGATTAATATTTGAGATAATGTAGGCAATATATAACTATGGAACGGAGGTGGGAGCATGCTTTTATCAAGTTATACATGGTATGAACTATGGAAAAGATTGTTCGGAAAGTAGAAAAATGTAATGGTTCAGAGGATAAAACGAGATAAAGTACAAAAGATAAAATTTTATAGATATTTCAGTTTAATATATCAAGAAAGTGATGGTCTTTTTGAAAGAAGGGCTGCCAAGGAGCTTGCAGGACAGAACATGTCGCCGGAGGAGCAGATGCAGGCGATGGAAGAGATGTTTGATCTGTAACCGGTGGAATTTATCTCTTTTGTGTGAGTTTCCTGATGTTTCATGCTACAATGGAAAAAAGAAAACACTCAGAAGGAGGAGACGGCATGGCAACATTAAATACGGTTTTTAAAGAGGTATTCAGCGAAGGATTAAAGGATGAGGGGTTTGTCAAGATCAAAGGAAGACAGCCCTATATCGTGCGAGTGGTGAATGGGGAGATTCTGCATATCATTACCTGCAGGAATGAGTGGTGCGGGGAACCAGATTATAATAATTTTGGGATTTATGGGGCAGTAGCGACGGTTTATCGGAAAACTATTGATCTTTCAAAGAGTCCGAAAGAAAATTCTGCTATGTTTGATCATATCGGGGAAATCTGGTCAGAAGCAGAACCGTTAGATGATGTCTATTGGCGGAGGTTAAATGAGTTTCTTTACATAAAAGCTGATTCTACTTCCTTATATCGACAGATGGAAACTGCTTTAGAGGCAGCAAAGAGGGTGATTTTACCGGTATATGATAAGCTTTGTGATTTGGATGCGTGCATGAACTATTATCTTTATCCAATTTCAGAAGAATGGATTGAGGAACCGCTTGATTTTGAAGCGCATGAATTTGGGGAAAGTTTACTTCAAATCCAGACAGATAACCATGATGATTTTGTAGATAAATTTCGTAAAATGTATGCAGAAATTGTGGAGGGACTTCAATTGGGAAGTGGTTCCGTTATGAAATGGGTATCGCCGGAGATTGCTAAGAAAGAGCTTGAGGAGTGGCGTAGTTCAGTAATAACTGCAAGAGATAAAGTTTATCAAAATCCGGAGCTACATAAGAGGATATTGGAGGAACTACAGAAACGAAAGGAACGAAATCTAGCAGGACTTCGAGCCTGTGGATTAAAAGTGTAACAGAAACAGCGGATTTAAGGAGGAAGCATCAATGGAATATATGTCAGATACGGTATTTTTTAT
>CADBMH010000394.1 GCA_902795705.1 uncultured Lachnospiraceae bacterium
GCATTTCCCTTACACAAGATTTTGGCTCCTCTATTATTAATTCCACGAACTGTGTATAGGTTGCGTTATATGGTTTCTTTATCATATGAAGTGGTAAGGCAACATCTTCAAAGTTGTTATATTGTTGAATCCAATCTATCCTCTCTGAATCGTCAGGCATAAATGCTTTCATTTGACTAATGAATGACTCTACATCTAATTGACCATCTACAGATGGCGCAATTATTGCCTTTGCACTACCATTCTTTACCACACTTTCAAAGCAAATCCTCGAAATGTATGCTTCGAGTGGTTCGATAGACTTGACCGTATAATTTGTCCCATTTAAGTTAACAACATCATTAACACGTCTTCTATAAATCCCTGCATTAGCTGCATCGCTGATGTAGAGATGCGTATCGCCATGCCAAATACATGGTGACTCGGGGAGTTCCATATCACCATGCACGCAATAAACAAGTGTATGATCTTCGTTTTGAAGCACAACAGAAGTGTTCTTTTCGACGCTTTTGACAACAGGAATATTATCCGGTCTATCATGCATACTCAGGCCTAAATATTGATTGAATGCCGGATTTCTACAATCATCCGAGAGAAAAAGAGCTTTCATATTACATCTACGCGCCTCAGAATAGTCTCCATTCGTTGCATATGCTCCTCCGGCAAGCACGAGCAATTTAGGATTCTTAGACTCTTCTGCAGCTCTGATATATTTAAGTTCGATTCTCCTTTTCAATTGTATTGAGATTGACAAAATAGCATTAACAATAGATAAGTCATTGGGAAAATCCTCATATGCCAACTTAAAACATTCAAGAGCATCAATTTGCTTATTTTTCCCATTCAAAATGATTGCTTTAAATTTTCTTGACAGTTTTTCATTAGTCCGTTGAACCTGCAGTTGATTATTATAAAACTCTGCTAAATCATACTCCTCAAAACATATCAATCTTTCTACAAGAATACATCCTGAATGGCCTGTCATATATACGATATGATTATCTTTACATAATCCCAGAAAATCATCTTTTACTGAATCATCAAGATTAAGATAAACATTCCAAAACTCAAAAAATTTGCTGTATTCAGATTTGTATTCCAATAAATTTGCCTTTGCTTCTTCTGCTCTGCCCAAATGTGCCAAAGCTTCCACATAAATAAAGAATATAGTTTCACTTTTCGTTAATATTTCCTTATGTGCGTTGACAAGATTAACTAAATTCTCACCATCACCACGCAGCGCTATAAAATAATCCGAAAGAAGCCAATACTCTCCAACTGAGTTGCAAAATGCGTATAACTCTTCAAAACTAATGTTTCTGTTTTCTATTCTCCCTGCTAGAATAAAATCTTTTACCGGTCGCACACCATGAAGTCTTGTAGGAATGTCATTTATCACGGCAGCCCCACTCTCTGCGCGTATAAGAGAAATCTTAATTATCAAAGCATAGAAAATAGCCTCTAAATCATCAGACAATCTTTCATAAATGCTTTTTTTCTTGTCCAGTAGTTCATTTAATTCTGATAATTCCTTATGTGTTTCATTATTTGGCCCTTCATACGCTAGTAAATCAACTTTTTTGTCATAGGTTATAAGAGCAGAAAACCACGATGTGCGAGCATCTATTGTATTTTCTATTAATGAAGCTGTATTCACTGGCTTCAGATTGTACATATAAATCGCAAATACTTGATTAACGAGCCATTGTTCAACATTCAATACTGACTTGTTTAGAGTATACCTGCGCATCTCTATTCCTTTTTCAACGGATGCCTCCATCGAGAACAAATAGGAATAGTCTTCATTATCTAGTGCGGCCATAATTGCCTTTAAATACTCTGAATCTGTAAGCTCACCCATTCCATCGAATTTGCCTTTTCTGAAATAGATCAACGGAATTATATTTCTAATTACAATATTTCTGATTTTTATATTTTCAATATGCGAAATAGATTGTTTTATTTCATCACTTTCATGCTTATTTTCAAGCATCTCCGTCTTTAATACACGTATTGCTAATTCAAGATCATCCGACCTAGCAGATACTACCTGACATAGGGTTTCAACCTCATCAAATTCACCAAGCCACATCTTCTTACATATCAGTTCTGTAATCGGTTCTGCTTTATATGCGCTAATAGCGGTAACATCCCGAAGTAATTTTTCAACAGATTCTATCCTCTGGTTATTTCCATCTCCGACTTTTTTTATGTCTCTCTGAAGTATTTTTGTATTTTGTGCGTTCTGTGAAACTATATACTTCTGACCATCATCAAGAACATCTCGATAATAACTAGTCATCTCATCATTAACCAAAGTCAGCAAATCTTTAAGCACTCTACGATCATCAACTGAAAGTACTTGTCCACCAATTTGTGCTGATTCTTCGGCTTCAAAGACAATGTCATTCGAGAGTTGATCTATACTAAGAGCGTCGCCTAAAGATAGCGCATTTTCCATCACTCTATCAAAAGGCTTATGGTACGTAATGAAATTCTGAAAAGACTCACTATCAATATATAAGCTCTCATTCTTTTTACAAAAACTCTGAATTTCATTTTCTACTCTTTTAAAGAATCGCTTTTGCTTATACTTCTTTATAAGTCCCTTACAAGCACCTACTGAAATATCATAGATGAAATTCTGGACACATGAGATAACTGTTCCTACTATCAAGCTCTCTGTCACTTCTCGTCTCCTTTTTTCACCACCGTATCCCCCGTTATTCATCATATTCATCTTATCAATCAAAGATTATTTATTACCCTTCTATGAGTTCAACTGCCTTGATAGATTCCTGTTCAACCTTGCAATCATTTGCCAGCATGTATTCCAAAACATCCTTATATGCCGAAAGCTGTCCATCCTTTTTTGAATTGATCACCTTCCTGTCCCGTGCCGTTAAGTTCTTATATAAGCCTGCACGGTAAAACCTCTCTAACGTCTCGACATCCATCAGCAAAGATTTGAATGGTATCTGAGTCTTTAAAATCAGATTCTCTAAAATCAGAAATCCATATACATCAAGATCGCCTTCGTGATAGTATTCCTTATCACCGTTGTTTTCATATATCAATTCAAGGAGTCTCTGCTTGGAAGTATTATGATAACCGCCCAAATAGATATATAGCGCATTTGGTTCATCACAATCATGATAAGTCGTGAGATTTTCAACGGTTATAACCTTATCCGCTTTTACCGAGATCTTTCGAATTCCCTCAAGCGATCCATTGGATAAAGCAATACCACCAGGCATCTCTGATAATTCGACAACCGACTCATCAAAACAAATTCTTGCATTACCCTTGATGAGAACATACGTCGGATTCTCATAGAGGTTGTAATATCCAAGAATACCATCCTTTTCTACTACATCATCCGTGTAATCAAA
>CADBMH010000395.1 GCA_902795705.1 uncultured Lachnospiraceae bacterium
AGCGGAACCGATCATTGCCACAAGCTCCGGACGACACTCCGGATCTACAGAAAGCACCAGATTATTTAAAGAACAATCATTCCGGTAATCCTTCGGAAACAGAGGACGCATCGGTCTGTCGATGACACGTGCCGTAAGCACGGCATTTTCCGATGCCTTACCCTCGCGCTTGTTAAATCCTCCCGGAATCTTTCCTACAGAATACATCTTCTCCTCAAATTCTACTGATAATGGGAAAAAGTCAATCCCCTCTCTCGGCTTTTCGGAAGCTGTCGCGGTACAGAGTACCGTCGTCTCTCCATAGTGCATGAGCACTGCTCCGTTTGCCTGTTTTGCTACACGGCCGACATCCATCGTAAGTGTTCTGCCGCCAAGTTCCATCGAATATGTTTTGTATGCCATATCCTTCTCCTTTCGTTTCTGTGATTTGA
The DNA here is from genome assembly GCA_902795705.1 of uncultured Lachnospiraceae bacterium. GTDB lineage: Bacteria > Bacillota > Clostridia > Lachnospirales > Lachnospiraceae > Butyribacter. Next base: position 432 of record CADBMH010000395.1, read on the forward strand.
TTTTATACAACAAGAATGCAGGCATACAGCCGAAACTACTGAAAAAAACACCAGATTTGATGTTTATTTCAGAAGTCTCGGAACCAAACCTGCACACAAATATCAGTATACCATGAATCCTACGGATAAGCAAGCAAAAAAGGGACAGCTTTTCGTTGTCCCTTTTCTTCGTCATGATCATTCATGCCTTGTCAAAATCCCACTATCTTCTCAAGCCTAAGCGTTCGATCAAATTACGATATGCATCGATATCCTTTTTCTGAAGATAGGCTAAAAGATTACGTCTCTGACCGATCATCTTTAACATACCGCGTCTGGAATGATGATCTTTCTTATTCGCCTTCAGATGCTCGGTAAGCTCACGGATACGCTCGGTAAGGATTGCAACTTGTACCTCCGGTGAACCGGTATCCTCCGGTGTACGTCCGTACTCTTTAATGATTTCTGCTTTCTTCTCTTTACTGATCATAATGAAATCCTCCTTTTTCTCTTTCACCGATCACTAAGAAGCGGGCGGAGTGTCCGGCTCCTGAGTGATGGTATAACTTATAACTCCTACACTATAGCATAGTTTTTTTACTCTGTAAAGCTTTTATTTCTATTTTCATCACGACCGGCATTTCCGCGTTCCTGCGTGTTTGTTCCGCTGTCTGCCTGCGAATCCCCAGTACTGTTTTCTGCCGTATCTGCCGGCTTATTTCCAAGCGTCACCTTCAGTGTCTTTTCTTTATATTCCCCATTATCCGAACGCTTCACAACGATTTCAACCTGATTTCCTGCTTTTAATTTCTCTAATTTTTCCTGCAGGCCTGCCATCGTCTTTACATCCTTGCCGTCAATCTTTACTAAAATATCACCCTTTTTCATGCCCGCTTGTGCCGCAGGGGAGCCCTCTTTTACTTCTTTAATGAAAACACCCTCCGGGATATTATAATACTCCGCATATTCAGATTCGACATCCGTTCCCATGATTCCAAGATAGCCCTGATCTGCCTTATCTACCTTTTCTGAATCAATGATGTCATTGATGATCGGTACTGCCGTAGAAACAGGAATCGCAAAGCCCATTCCCTCGACAGACTCATCTGCAAATTTTGCGGAATTGATTCCGATTACTGCACCCTTTGCATCCACCAGAGCGCCGCCACTGTTTCCCGGATTGATTGCCGCATCAGTCTGAATCAACTTCATCGTGGCATCCTCTGTATTGATCTCACGATCCTTTGCACTGATATAGCCGACCGTCACGGATGTTCCGTAACCAAGCGCATTTCCTATTGCAATCGCCTGATTTCCCACCTTCACCTTGTCGGAATCTCCAAGTGTCGCTACTTTAATGTTTTTCAGCACCTTGCTGTCTAACTCACTCATCGGAACGCTGACAACCGCCAGATCCGCATCGGAATCGGTTCCCTTGACCGTCGCATCAGCCTTGCTTCCATCATTAAACGTCACCGTAACCTTCTTTGCATCTGCCACCACATGATTATTGGTAGCGATAAACAGTGATTTGCTGTTCTGCGCAACGATAATTCCCGAACCGCTGCCACTGGATTCCTGACTGTAGGTCCTTCCGAAGAAATCCTGTCCCTGCTGCTCCACGGTCACATCAATTGCCACGATGGACGGAAGTACATTTTCTGCCACCTCGGAAACTCCGCCCGTTTCGGAAGAATCCGCAACATCGGTAGAAGAAAGTGTAGTCGTCTTCACCTTGATCGCCTCATTTTTTGACTCCGATGCTACAGACGGACCGCTAACCACCTGATTATATAAATAATTGCTCCCCTGGAAGCAGGCACCGCCTACTAACCCGAAAACTGCTGCATATGTCGTAATTCTTAAAAAATTGTTTTTTCTCATAATAAAACGCCCCTTTCTGGTCTGTTTTCCAAAGCCTGTATCTCTTTGTTTACAAAACCAATTCTAGGGGCAATTTATGAAAGAGTTGTGTTTTGAATATGAAAATTCTGTGAAATGGGAGCATTTTTATTTTTCTATTCTATTTAAAACAGATCATAAAACATATTTTAAGCAGCCGCTCCTTTGGCATACTGTAATATTTTGCCCTGCTTATTGTGAAAAAACTGAAATCACTGATTTTTCAGCATTTCAAGGCTTTTTATATCTTTCCTGTTGGAAGAAAGTTACTATATAATTATATCTTTAGAAAAGCATAATAGATTACTAATACCGGTTTTACTGCAATTATACCTTTCTGCAATATCTGATTGCCATTCCTCGCTGTTTCACTCGTTTGCTTTTTACCGTGTACTTAATATGAATGGTCTGCGCTTTTTCAAAAAGAACACCCGTCTGCAGCTTTCCTTTTCCTTCAAAGGTCTGCGTGGAACCAAGCTTGATGTTTTTATTCAGTTTTTTCAGTCCAGCCCCGTACAATGCTGCCTTTGCCTGATTCGCCGGTGCCATAGCTCCAAGTGTCATTCCACATGTCAAAAGAATTGCAATAAAATGTTTTGCTCTCATTTCAAAATCCTCTCCTATTTTTAATCACATAAGAAAACATGTTTAAGGATTATCATAATAATCCTTAAGTCATCATCCGCAATTATATCATATTACATTTTATATTGCAATATGCACTTAAAATTATTCATTTTATTTTGCATACTATTTTAATGTTTTGCATTATAATTATTTATAGGGAGGTATTGCAATGTCATTTCAAATTAAACCAAACAAAAAAGAATCCGAAAATAAAACAATCCGATTCCCCATCTCATTAATTGAACAAATTGAAAAAATAGCGGAAAGAAATGAAGTTACATTTTCAGGCTTCGTCATACAAGCCTGTGAATACGCTTTAGAAAATTTAGAAGAACCTTTAGACAATAATAGTAATTAATATACTGCTAATCCCATGATAACACACAGGTTACTATTCACAGAAAAATGAAATAGAGGAATATTTCGTTTTTCCGTGAATAGTAACCTGTAGATAGCTTTTAATCCTTTATTTGTTATGTCTCGCACTGCCTTTCATCATCTTCTGTACGGACAGAATGCATAAATCAGTAAACATAATTATTCTTCCGGTTTATTCTCTAAAACCATTTTCAAATTTTCTATTACATCTTTATATTCAGCAATATTTTCAAGATATGCTACCGTCTTTTGATAAAATTCATATGCCGTCCTTACAACATTCTTACATTCCTTTTTGTCTGCAATGTAAAAATCATCATAATCTGAATTATTGCGGATACGCTCTACAGAAGCAATATCTTTATAATCTCCTTTTCTGAACTCTCCCTCTTCCAATTGAATAAAGTGAATGTTAAATTGACTTAAACATCCCCTATGCGATTCCGCATTTATCTCCTTTACCGCCAATAATGCCTTGATAGCCTTTTCGATAGAGTAAAATGCCCTGTTATTCGCCGATTTAAACTTTTCCTTTTCCAATAATTCAATCGCTTCTTCTAATAATTCTCCTGATCAATAAATTCTTGCCATTGACAATCCAATAAATGTATCCTTATCCATATAATACAATTCCTTCTCTTTCAATATTTTGAAAATATCCATACCATGACTTCTTTTTTTCAAATTCCTTAACCGGAATACAGATATATTCTACCATTGTACCAATATCCATGGCGATATCCGTTACAATATCCATTAATTCATCATCATATTTTTTCGCTTCCAACCGGTCACATCTTGTGAACAATACAATGTCTATATCCGAATCATCTGTATAATCTCCTCTGGCACATGAGCCATACATAGTCATTTTGACTAAATCCTGATTCAAAAGTGATGGTATAGACCTGTTTAATACTTCTTTTGTTTTCCTTATGTCATCTTTATTCATACAAATCACCTGCCTGTCAACCATCTTTTCTCTGCAACTCATTCCTTATCTTACCCTCTTTTACACTATTTAATATAACATGATTTCACGGTTTTGTCATTAGGGACTTCGTAACAGTTCCTATCCCCACTCCTAAACAACATACTCTTTCCTTCAATAATAAATTCAGACTATATCACCCTCTCATCCGTAACGATCCTATCCGGTCTGATATCACTTTCTTCTGCCTCAATCTTATCTACAATCTGAAAATCATAGGCAACCGCCACCTTCACAAAAGAATTTTCTCCTGCCAGAAAGCGGTCATAGTACCCGCCGCCGTATCCGACACGGTTTTTCTCCCGGTCAAAGGCAAGCCCAGGCATCAGCATGAACCCTTTTCTCTCCTCTGCAAAATTATCACTGACAGGCTCTAAAATCCCCATACAGCCCTCTTTTAATTCATCCAAAGAAGAAATAAAAGCAAAGCGCATCTCTCTTCCAATCACCTTGGGAACTGCAACCCGCTTCCCCTTCTGCAGCAGCTCCGATATGATCCGCTTCGTATCTACCTCCGTCCCATGCGAAACAAAAGAAAAGAAAGTATCCGCTTCCTGAAAAGAGGACAATTGATATAACCGCTCTCTGATCAAGGCATCTCTTTCTTTTCTCTCCTGCTCACTGATTTCACTGCGCAAAGCACGAATTTTTTTTCTGGCAGCTTCCTTATTCATCATATCCCATCCTTATAACAGCTCCGCATCGCATTATCTTTTTCTCTTATCCTTTAGTGCATAGCTTGTTCCATCGGGATTTACCACCATGATCGAATCAAGCTGCGAAGTCATATTCTTTTTAATATCTTCGATATACTTTTTCCGAAGCTTTGTCTGCTCCTTTTTCTCCTTTTCTGTCAACCCCTCATTTTTTGATTTATGATATAATTCATTAATCCTGGCAATCTGCTTCTCGTTCATTCAAAAAACTCCTCCTGCCGGACTGTCCGGCAAAATGCCTTTATAATAATTTTTTCCGGATTTCCTCCTTATTATCGAGACAGAATTTAATCTTATCTCCACATTTTACAAATGCATCCACTAAATCCGGATCAAACTGTGTTCCTCTCCCCGATACAATGATCTCCATCGACTTTTCATGAGAAAACGGCTCCTTATAAGGTCTCTTAGATGTCAGTGCATCATAAACATCGACAACACTCATGATCCTTGCCTCTAAAGGAATATCTAACCCGCTCTTTCCGGTCGGATAACCGGTTCCGTCCCAACGCTCATGATGATACATTGCCATATGCTCCGCAATCTGCAACAGCTCACTTTCCGGATAAATCTTGCGGATTTTACGGAAGGTCGCTCCTCCAAGCTCTGCATGTGTCTGCATATACTGCATTTCTGTACGCTCCAGAGAACTCGGCTTCCGAAGCACCTTATCATCAATACCAATTTTCCCGATATCATGCAAAGGAGCAGAACGAACCGTTAATTTTATAAAGTCATCGGTAATCTCATCATGATATTTCGGATCATCTCTTAAAAAGTGGATAAATTCATTAAAATAAATCAAAGTATTTTTAATATGACCACCCGTCACACCATCCCTGGACTCTACCAATTCTGCAAAACCAGAGGAAATCAGATACTGCAGCCTGTCATTCTCCTCGCATTTCTGCTCGACTAACTCCTCCAGATGATGCTGATAGGCAGATAACTCTAACTGCGTCTGAACCCGTCTCTTCATGACCGGCGCGATAAACGGCTTCGTAATAAAATCCACAGCCCCAAGATCAAACCCTTTGATTTCTTCCTTCGGATCCGTTTCCGCAGTCAGAAAAATAACCGGGATTTTTTTATAGCGCCTTGTATTCTTAAGCTTCGTGAGCATCTCATAGCCATCCATTTCCGGCATCACGATATCCAAAAGAATCAAATCGGGTAGCTCCTTTTTCAGGAGTTCAAAACCTTCCTTTGCCGACATCGCTTCCCACAATATGTAATCATCCTTTAAGACATCCCTTGCCGTCACCAGGTTAAATTTCACATCATCGACCAGCAGGATTGTCTTTTTCCCATTTTTTCCCTGTTCCATAGCAACACCTCAATACAAAAAAACTCTTCTCCCGGCACAATAGAATTGCATGCTTTACCCAAAAGTCAAGCTATTAATAATTCAATATCCATCGTACTAAAGAATAGTATAGCATATATTGTAAGAAATTACCATGAAAAAATACCTGATATTCGCTTTATTTATCCATGTGGCGAATCACTGCTTCGGCAATCCGCATCCCGTCTGCTGCCGCTGATGTGATACCACCTGCGTAGCCGGCTCCCTCCCCACAAGGGTAAATCCCTTGAATATTCGCCATAAACGAAGCATCCCGCAGAATCCTGACCGGCGAAGAGGTTCTTGTCTCTACTCCGGATAAAATCGCGTCCTCCCTGCCAAAGGAATGAATTTTTTTATCAAAAGCAAGAATCCCTTCCGCAATCGCATTTTCCACGGAGACCGGCAGACAATTTCTCAGGTTTCCAAAAGCCGCATTTCCTCTCCGTTCCGAGGAAAAACCTCCATATCCTGTACTGACCTTCCCTTCCAGATAATCGCCGAAAAGCTGGATCGGAACACTTCCCTTTCCCTCTCTGTAAGCTAATTCTTCATATTTTCTCTGAAACTCAATTCCTGCTAATACATCCTTTCCGCCAAAATCCTCAGGTGAGACAGTAACTACGATTGCACTGTTTGCATTTTTTCCGTCTCTCCTGTAATCACTCATGCCATTCACGGCAATCCTTCCCTCCTCTGAGGAAGCATCGACTACAAAGCCGCCCGGACACATGCAGAAAGAATACACCCCCCGTCCTTCTTTTGTCTGATAAGTCAGTTTATAATCTGCTGCCGGAAGCTTTTCATAAGATTCCCCATACTGCCACCATCCGATCATCTCCTGCGGATGTTCGATCCTGACACCGATTGCAAAGGGCTTTCTCTCCATCACAAGTCCCGCATCATAAAGCTTGTAAAAGGTATCTCTCGCACTATGTCCTGCAGCAAGAATAAGCTGCTCACATTTTATTTCCCTGATCTGTTTCTCTGTCTCCACATAGATTTTTTTCAGCCTTCCCTCTTCTGCCTCAAAATCTACAAATTTTGTTTCGAAATAAATCTTCCCTCCCAACCGCAGAATTTCTTTCCGGATCTCTTTAACAACCTCCTTCAACCGGTCTGTTCCGATATGCGGTTTTTGCAGATATAAGATTTCAGAAGGTGCCCCAAAGGAAGCAAAGGTCTCTAATGCCTTCCGAACCCTTCCCTCCTTATCCTTTACCAGCGTATTCAGCTTTCCGTCAGAAAAGGTTCCGGCTCCACCCTCGCCAAATTGTACATTTGACTCCGGGTTTAAGCTGCCGGTGTTCCAATACGCTTCTACGCATTGCTGCCTTTTTTCCACCTCCATGCCCCGCTCGATCACCACAGGCTCTAAGCCGGCTCTTGCCAGGGTGAGAGCCGCAAACATCCCAGCCGGTCCGAAGCCTGTTACAACCGGTGGCAGAAACTTCTCCCGGTCCCTGAATATGCTTACATGCTTCCCGTTATCTTCCCGCACTACGCTATCCCGGACTCTTTTAATATCATTTTTTCCGTATCTTTTTATGCATTCCTCTTCATCCGCACATGTAAAGAATGCCTGATAGCTATAGCACATTTCCTGCTTTTTTCTGGCATCCATAGACTTACGAATGACAGAAAGCTCTCTAACCTCAGAAGGTTTTTTCCGAAGTTTTTTTGCAATCCTCTTCCGAATGAGTTCTGTTTCCTTTTCACCAATCCTGCCGCTTTTTATGTTCTCCTCTGTTTCTGTCTGCAAAATCAGCATGACCGGAATCTTAATACCGCTTATATGTAGCATCCTTCTCTCCTTTTTCTATCCTGTCGCCCTTTCTCCGGCTATTTACTGTCCGTCTGTTCTTTCTCCAGATCCAATTGCCCTTCCTGCCGTAATCCCGCTCGTCCAGGCCCACTGCAGATTATATCCGCCGCAGATCCCGTCCACATCCAGGATCTCCCCGGCGAAACGTAAACCGGGGACCAGGCGGGATTCC
>CADBMH010000396.1 GCA_902795705.1 uncultured Lachnospiraceae bacterium
ATCTTTTGTGGAGTTGAATGATCAATAATTCATACCGTAAAAATGTATAACCAAAGGCATGTCTTTCATTTGATGGACATGCCTTTGATTTTAAGACAATTATAGAGGCATTACACGATGCACTGTTCCTCTTCCTTTGAGGACAATACTGGTTTAAACATTCTTTTTCTTTTCTTTATATTTATCCGCAGCAATCGGAAACATTGCAGCAACTTCACTTATCACTGAATCATTTTTAAAAAAATCGGAGAGTTTTTTCTTTGAATAGTTTGTTCTAAATTTCTGCATCATGCATTGATTAAGTAAATGATTGTAGTATCTTTCCCAAGTTTTAAACTCTGTACTGTCACAATAATATTCTGTATGTTCTATTTCATCTTTTATAAAGCTTTTAAATGCCTTTATATTTAAAAGTAAATATTCAAATGACTCAGGTGCAAAAATATTAAACCACTTTATTTTCTGAAGTGTCAGTGTTCTTTTAATAAATGCACCATAGGCAGATCCATCAACAAAGGTAAAAAGTGCATCATTTTGTTCTAATCTGTCAGAAAGCCGCTGATTAACATTTGCATTTCCACAAGCGGGATCTATTTCACATGAAAATGCAAGTTCCAAAAATTCACGACCGGAATTACTATCTTCACATATAATTGCATTTGGAGAAGACTCAACAGTTTCTAACTCATACATTGGTTCAAGCCAATGCTCTTTTCCATTTTCTGCGAGTTTCATCAGGCTATTGATTGAAAATGCAAAATTAGTCAGCTTACCGGATCTGGAAATAATCAGAATATAATTACTTGAATTTTGAATTTGTGATGCAAAATCTACATCTACTGTATATTCAACATTTTCATCAATAACAATTATTGAATTTTTTGTATTATTTATTACATCATTCCATTTCGTGGCATTCGTAAAGACAACTACAGGAGCATCACTGATACAATGGACTCCGGATTTTCTACCATCTCTATACCAATCACTTAATAGTGTAACAAGAGTAGTTTTACCATTACCGCTGTCACCTGAAATTACAGTAACACTACGCTTTAAATCCAATAAATAGTGGATTTTGTTATCATAAACTTCAATTTTCTTTGAGCCTGTCATTATCTCTCACCCTCCTCAACGAAATGAACCATTTTGAGGAGCCACTCCTTACTGTTATGAAATTCTGAATTGTCATTTAAGCAAATTCCCTCAATAGGTAATCCCTCAAAATCTATGTCATATCCTGAAAGAGTAACCTCAATATCCTTTTTGGCAGCAATTTTACTAAGCCACTCCTGACAGTTAGGCCCTATTGTTATCAAATCAATGAGCGATTCATCCATTTTTAGCAATGCAATTAATGTTTTTGCCCCACCTGAGATCTGAGTGACAGGGATACTGCCCAGAACAGGACTTACTACAACATATGGGCTTAAAACATCTGATTTATCTATGTCTTTCACAATCTGCTTCACATCTTCATCGTCAAACCATTCCGGGGAATAGATATGATTAAACCAAGTATCAATGCCTCTTATGGCATCCTTATCATAGCCAAAAAACACTTTTAGCATAATAATACCTCCATATCATTACCTGTCTTACTAAGTGTAAATCACTTCACCATCTCGATCACAGCCGACAGTACCCCGCTGTCATCCGACACCTCTCCTTTTGTTACTACCTCTCCGTCTGCCTGTTTTTCCACAATACCGAGCTTTCCTGCTTCATTGGAACGAATCACGGCAAAATATTTCGGCATTTCCTCACTTTCCTTTGCGCTTATGATGATCTGGGCTGCCGTACCCGCTACTCCGTATTTTGCCGGCATGATAATCTGTGTCACAGAAAGCGCATCATCAATCTGCATCGGCATCAGATCAAACTCCTCCGGCTTATACGGGCATGCATATTCCCTGTCATAGACCTCCTCATACATCTCACGGAGCAGATCGCCTTTTTTCTCACGGAGCTGTTCGATAAATGAGACACCTTCTTTAAAAAGCCTTTCAGGGAGCACCATGGATTCAAATTTTCTTCTTGAAAACACATGATAGTCCTCTAAGGTCATCTCCTTTTTCAAAGCCTGTGCGGTCTGTCCGACCGGTATAACAAAATTATGTGAAAACGGATTAACTGCAATTCCCTTGATCTCCGTATCATTTTCAAGCAGACGGATACAATCTCTGAACGGCATATTAACAGACATCGGGAATTTCGGTGTGTCTTTTCCACCTGCCTGCAGATGCTTCTGCGAGGTAAAGGCAGGAAGAAACTTGTCCCCGTTATTATTTTCCAGTACCACCGGCTTTGGATGAACTCCTTCCGGCATCGGAAGATTTTCTCCTTCCATTTCAGCCATCTGTTTCATGAGTTTCGGATCGGTATCCGGCGGCAGAAGCGCCGGCACCAAAAACATCGCATGATCAATTGTTTCAGAAAAATCCGCCGGCAGATCGGATATTTCCTTTTTCTTTAACTGTTCCAGTATGGATTCTAATTTTTGATTTTCTGTATTTTTACTCATGTTGCAAACTCCTTTCCGAAACCACGATGATTTTTATGCCATAATTTTAATCAATAGTATATTTTTTTAACAGCTATTCCATCTCAAACAGCTTCCCCATCGCCTTCTTATCCTTCTCACTATAGTAAGCATACTGCAGATACTCATAATTTTGCAGCAATGTCTGAATCGCATCAGACTCCTCATCCGAATTATAATTATGCCAGACTGCATCATCATCCATAAACCCGTTCACATTCATCGCAGGAATCGTCTGGGACACCTTTTCGACATACTGCTGATACAGCGGCAGCTTGATTCCTGCCTGCTTGAGCAGAAGATTTCCAAGATAATTGTTGCTAAGAAGCGCATTCCTGCTCTCTTCAATATCATAGTTTGCCCAGATGATGAACGGCGTGATATAGCGTTTCTGAATGTCCTGCAGATCCCAGTCACCCTCGCTCTTTTTCATGATCTCTTCATAAAATTCCGTTTCGATCGAAGGCTGATGATCGCCGAACATGCAGATGATCGTCGGCTCCTCCTGCTCTTTAAAGTAATCGATCAGATATTCAAATGCTTCGTCAGAAACCTTCGTCGCTGATAAAAATTCCTTCGCCTCCTGATAATAGGAGCCCATGACAGATACCGGCTCTTTCCAGTTTGTATTCGTCAGATACCCGCCGTGATTCTGAATCGTCATATCGAAACAGTAAAGCGGCGTTCCCACCTCCTTCTGTTCGTAGAGCTCGATCACCTTTTTGTAGCTTTCCTTATCACTGATATAGCGGACATACTCCGGATTTACAAAGTCCTCAATCGTCACGAAACGGTCAAATTTCATACTCTTGTAGGTATTAATGCGGTTCCAGTTCTCCCCGCTGCTTGGATGCACGGCAATCGTGCTGTATCCCATTCCCTTCAGATAAGACGGCAGAGAAAAAGTGGATTCATGCATAAACTGCTGATATACATTGCTGCCGCTCGGGAAAAACTTCATGCTGTTTGCCGTCATTGCTTCAAACTCGGAATTACTGGTTCCGGCACCGTAGACGGACACATAATCCTTTCCGTAAATTGTATTTTCCTTTAAGCTATGCATGAAAGCCAAAGGATCCGTATTATAATTCGGCTCTGCAAAGAGATTATAATCCGCGAGGCTTTCATTCATAATCAGGATGATATTCGGCTTTTTCCCATCCGGTGTTTCTGCCTGTGAAAAATCCGCATTGGTCATATAGCTCTCACCGGTATTTTTATCCGTTCTCTGCTTTCTGTCAGGAATCTCCACACCTTCTTTTTTGAAATCAGATAAAATGTTTTCTACCTTTTCCAAAGAATATCCGGAAGGCTTAGAGACGCTCAGATAGCGCATATTGATAAAGAAATTCATGAAAAACCCGTTTGTCCGGCAGGAAGAAACCTTATTCCATACATTATCTTCAATCTTAAAGCTTGCTAAAACCGAAGAACGAAACAACACCATGATCACCAGTACAGATGCGGCACAAGGCGCTGCCCTTTTGATCAAAAGCTGTTTCCAATGCTGTTTTTCGTGTTTCTTTCTGATGCGCAAAAGGAAGACGCACCAGATGATAAACGCAGGAATCACAATAAACTGCATCGGCGTCAGAGAAATCGTATAGGTATTTGCCACCTCTGCAGCCGTTCCGAGAGCCATCAGATCTCCCGGAAGGAACGGTGTTCCTCTGACATTTAAAAGAACTACATTTGCCACACCGGATAAAAACAGGATTAAATCCATGGCAACCATGGAAATACCCATATCTCCGATCACCGCATAGAAAACATATTCCACTGCCAAAAGAAGAAGCCATGTAAACAGCCATACCCAAGCTGACTTTGTGAGTAAAACATCGTTAATAAGTTCCACGGCAAACATCATAAGAAGCGGATTAAAAATATAAATGAACCTTCTGACATTACGGATCACCTTTGGCTCTATGAGACACCATTTGACAAAATCCTTAAAGGAACGGTTCTTTTTCTTCTTTTTTCTCTTCTCCTTATTATGTTTCTTTTCAAATTTCTCTTTCTTTTTCTTTTGGGCTTTCGTAAGCTCACTTTTTGATTTCAAATATTTCACCTTTGCCGACTTATTTTTACTCTGCTTTCTCTTTTTCTTTGCCGACTCCTTCATCTGCTTTTCGCGTTCTTCTCTGCGTTCTGTTTTTTCCTGCTTCTTTCGAAAAATAACACCGTATTCGGTGATCCGCTCAAAACAGAGACAGAATAAAACAAAAATCTCCAGACAGAGAATGATCAGCGGAGCAACCTGACGATAGGTATAGGTATAAGATATATTTAATGATTTCTTTCCTGTCTGCATCTTCAGCGTGGAAAGATAAGTATTCGGCTCCGTTTTATTCGTTGTGTTCAGTGTCGGAATCGTCTCATATTCCGAGCGCTTGGAGCTACAGGTGATTTTAATACAGCAGATGGCTCCTCTTGGAATCGTAACCGTGTGATCCATTTTCACCCGGTAGCCTGCATTCGGCGTAATCTCATCAACAGGAGCAGAGGATTCATAGAGAATATTATTATCGCCGTCTGTCATCTGGAACTTCAGGGTATCTCCTACCTCATCCCGCTCAAAGGAGCCAAAGCTTAATGAAAATTCAGACAAAACCACCTTTCTGCGGAACTTAAATTTCTGTCTGGCAATCTCTGTTTTATCTAAGATACCAATCACGGCACTTGCAGAATTTCCTGCTTCCGTCACGACCTTCTGTCTGGCAAGCAAAGAACCCGTCAGTAAAAACTGCAGCACAAAAATCAGCGCCAAAAGCACCGAAAAAAGAATCACTCTCTTTTTCGTAAAACGAAAATATTTATATAGCATAAACTGCCTCCAAATTTAAACGGTATCGTCCTTTTTCTTGTTTTTATCGGTATCGATGTTCGTGAATTTCTGTTTCGCAAACGAAAAATTATCCTGTTTTCCGTTAAGCTTCGCCTGTTTCTTTTCTTCTTTCGCCAGATTCAGATCATTTTTCCGCATACCAAGATAAACCCCTCTTGCCAGAAAAAAGGCAAAGGCGAGTATGATGAACAAAAGAACCGCTGCCATGATATGGTAAATGTACTTCTGTCCATGACAGCCTGCCGGCAGGAAGGAAATCATAGGTGTGACCATCGCTATCACCATATACCGCTTCCGCTCTGCCACATTTCGGTAAGCTTCCAAAACCAAAACCGACAGACAGATCTGCAATCCGAAAAAGAAAAGCTGCATCAGACCGGATATCACTAAATCGGTTGTATTTAATGACTTCAGCGTATCAATTAATGCCTGTTCCTTGATTCCCTTTGGATTTTCATTATATACATTTGCAAAAATGTAGTAGGAAAGATCTGTAAGACCGGTCACACAGATCATTTCTACCGCTCCAGCCCCGATTCCGTAGGAAATTGCTACAAAACGGTCTTTTTCCTCTCTCATAAAATACTTATATACCAGATATCGTCCGATCTCTTCAAAGATTGCCGCAACCAATCCCCAATAGAGATAATACAGGACATTATTCGCATTCAGCACCTGGGAAACCGGATTCCTTGTATAGAGGAAAAATGTATCAAGCACCCGCCTGAGTAAAAGCCCGAATCCGATATATCCTAATACACCTGCTACCGCAGGCTTAAAGTTCTTTTTCGTCCGGATACGCCATGCAAGCAGTACACCAACCGGAATCACAAAGCTTAAAACCCCTATCTCCATCAAAAAATTAAGTACAGACTCTGAAATCATATAAATCCCTCTTCATGGTTATCAAAATTATGTTTCACATGAATCCACATCATGTTTTTCTACTGCCGTGCATGGCATATTCTTATGAAACTCCGACTGTGGGCAGTAAGGTCTTCCAACAGATAAATAAGGCAAAACGCCCTTTTTTACATTGTATTAACATATCATATTTTCTATGATATTTCAAGACAGCCTTTTCTTCATTTCCACCTTGTTGGCATACATTCTCCCATCTGCACAGTTAAAGACTTCCTCATAGTTTGTACCGTCTCTTCCATATACTGCCATGCCTGCTGCAGCCGAAAAACGCTCCCAGGGATTCCTTGCCATATCCGAATAAGTCATCGAGAACGTCTCATAGACATCGGACAAAAGAGCATCCCTTTGTGCATAGGATTCCCCGGTCAGAATGACCGCAAACTCATCTCCTCCGATCCGGAATACCGGAGCATGTTTATAGATGCCGGGATCCAAATATTTTCCCCTGACATCTTATTATACCGTTATCATGAAAAACCTACAAGTGTCATTTTTGTAAGATTTATCTGTTTATTATTGTAATCATTTTTTCATTCAATAGGAAACTCCGTGAATTTCCTATTGAATAAAAAACACTCCGTGAGGATGCACACTCGCGCGCCAGGAAATATGTTGCTTGCAGCAACCGGTCTACGCTCCGGTCGGTGCAGATCAAACATCCACCGGATGTTTTGCACCTCGGCGCGAGAGTTTCGCAAGCGAAACTCTTTTGTTCTTCTGTATGGTGAACTGTTTTTTATCCAAAATAAGTATTTGATTAAGAATCTCCTTTTGTTTTTGTTGAAATAGACGTCTGAAAGATTTGTGATGAATTGACATTGCAACGCAATAGATATATAATTGAATCAGATATAAGCGAAAGGAGTTGATACCATGTCTGTTACTACCAAAAAATCAACTACTACCACTTTTAGCGTTCGTATGGATAAGAACATCAAATCACAATGTGAAACAATTTACGGAGAATTGGGCATCAATCTTACCACAGCAATCAATGTATTTCTTCGCCAGTCATTGCGTGCCGGTGGATTCCCTTTTGATGTAAGACTTGATAAGCCCAATCAGGAAACCATCGCTGCCATGCTGGAAGCAGAGCGAATCAGCCACGATCCTGATATAAAGAAATATTCTGATGTAGAGGAAGCACTTGAGGAGCTTAAACGATGAAAGAACCAAAATACAGCATTGTGCTCACTCTTACCCGTACAGGTACACATAGTGATTTATTTGGTAAGTAAAAAAATGCCGCACTAAACGATTTAGTACGGCATTTTTTTGATAGTTTCGATACTTTTGACCGGACTACAGTCACGGTGACTCAACACTTTTCAATTTTCATAACAAAAGCATCAGATTTTTCCACACAAAAACAGAGAAAAGTTGGACAAGTCATTTTCACAATATCGTATCACCATTGTACTTGTAAAAAGTTCAACCTAAAAGACTGGACATTTTATAGTGAACGACAAAAATAATTTGTCGTTTACTATAAAGATATTTCATATTCATCTTTTTCTTTATACCATCTATCTTCGGATCAAAGCAGCAAAAATTAATTTGAACTAATCTTTATCAAATATGAATTAGGAAAAATTAATATTCCGATTGAAGTTTTCATGAAACTGGCAGATTACTACAATGTTTCTGTAGATTATCTTCTCGGAAGAACAGACAAAAAATAACGGCATAGAGAATTTTTTATCATTCCCTATGCCGTTCTTCTATTGAACTTTCTTTATACTCACATTCTATGAGTGATTCCATTTTCTTTAATTTCCTGTTCTATCTCTACAGCCCGCTTCTCACGAATCCCACTTTTTTCAGCATATAAAAGCCACTGTGAAACTACCTCTTTTGTCTTTGCAATCATCTGTTTACATCCTGCTTTGCTAAGTCCCATAGACAATCCGCTCTCTATGAGGTCTTGTTCTGTCAGTTCTCTCGTCTTTCCGTTCACTGACATCTGATGAGACGAAATCCATCGGTTGTCCGGTTTATAAGCAAAACACAAATCATACGCCGGAGAAATATTCCACTTTCCGTTTCTGCTCATCAAAAAAGAAAAATTCTTCACATGGTCATCACAGTTGACACCTGCAACAGCAAACACCATTCTAATGAAAATCTGCTCAATTCCTGATTTTCCAATTCCTAAACGCCTTGCATATCCAGCGAGCATTTCATAACTGCATAGATTAGGAATATTATAATCAAAGTGACCGAGTGCCGCCAATGTCTGCATATGAATTTTATCTCCGTTTATCCGGTCAAATCTCTTTGTCATAAAATGTGCGAATCCATCTTTTTCAAAAATCCGACACTCACTCATGTCAATTCCAATATCCTTAGCCATCAGATAATAAGCATATTCAATTCGTGTATATTGCCGCCCATCCGCCACCTCATGGTCACCATTTCCTGCCACCCCATCAAACTTCATGAGCCAATACATAAAATCACTGTCCGTGTCAATCTGTCCGGATTTTATTTCACCTGTCTTTTCATTCCATGCAATCACTGCTTTTGCCCTCGCCCCGCCCGCTGACGAACCAATTTCAAGCAACTGCATTTTGTTCATTCTATCCTCCGCAAGCGTCATGTATTCTTTTCCCTGAAGAATTTCCGATGCCAGCCTTACCATTTCTGTAACATCAATATCTGTATTTCTGCTCTCTGGTCCATTTGCCGGAACATATTCCAATGCTCCCATTCCCCGACTACCTGTATAACATAACCTCTCTATAGCAGTAAAACTCTCCGGAGAACGGCCTCTGTCTACCAGCCATTTGTTGATAACGGCATTTCCAAACCGATCCGGCAGAGAATCCGCAAGAAGTCCCGGCAATCCATGAAAAGCTTGAAGCTGCCCCAGTTCCGGAAACCTGTACACTCTTTCGGAAAGAGGCATTTGAAACGGCGATAACTCTATACCACTATCAATAAAATGCCTGTCATATTCAAAATCGACAATAGTGTCATTCTCTCCCTGGTATACGATACCAATTCGCGTCCCCCACAAAAACACTTCTGCTGAATGTATCACGCTTCATCCCCCCATTTCCAGTCTGCCTTTTCCTTCACGTTTTTTCTCACACGTTTTGGCATTTGTTCATGAGCAAGATGATAGGACGGTCTCTTCTCATAATCAGGTACAAGAAGCTCTAGATTTTTTTCAAGTCCCAGTGCCTTTAGTAAATGAATTAATTTCGAAAAGCTTATATCATATCCACTCTCAAATCTTCGTATCGTACTGATGGAAACCATTGACTGTTCTGCCAGTTCTTCCTGTGTCAGCCCGGAAGCAATCCGGCATTGCTTTACCCGTCCTGAAATTTCTTTTAAAATGGCTTTTTCCTGTAAACTTGCGTCAATCAACATAAAAATCCACCTTCTTATCCTGCTTTCGTTTTTCCCATCTTTTTCTTAGAAATCTGCCATAATTAACTTTCCGATTTTGCGAGTGACAATACTTGCGTATAAGGTGTTGTCGCTTGCAAAACGAGAAAGTTATTAGTGACAGGCTCCTTATATTCTTTATAACATATATAAATATAAAAATCAATATCTGATATGTTATCTATTTATTTTTATGTTAATATATCATATTTGGAATATTATTTTTGCTGTAACAGATGTAATAGCCACTTTTCTGTCATGCATCTGTAATCCCGGTCAAATCCGGCTTATAAATCATTGTATCCGGTAGTTTTTTCCGGTTTCACACACATAAGCATATACATTGGCAGATACACCTTTCTCTCCTCTGTTTCCAGATTACCATTATAAAAAACATACGCTTTTTTTATATTATATCTTGGATTTTTCAGGACATTGCATAATGCGGCATGCTTTTTGGCAAACGCTTCTATCACATATGTCTTTCCTGCCTGTCTCACTCCCGTGATCAAAAGTGCCATATGCTTCGATTTTTCAAAATGTCTGCTTATCTTCTGTCAGGGAATCATAAGAAACCGAAATCTCCTCTCCGGAAACTGCCCGTATCCGGTTATACAAAAATGCCAGAAACAAAGCTGCAGACAGGACACTGAAAAGCAAAATCAGCAGTTGCAAATAATTTATTTTTAAGATAATATAAATATAGAAATCGGGCTGGTCGAAAGACCCTGGTCCACCAAACAGCGGGGGAAACCCCCGCTAATTTTATTTTAGGAGAAATAAATATGACTTCACAAAAGATTCTAAGCTGTTTTATTGATGAAAGCGGAGATTTTGGTCCATATAACTCCCATTCTCCTTACTATTATGTGACAATGGTTCTTCATAATCAGAACGATGATATTTCTGATAAAATTCTGGGCTTAGAGAATAGAACTTTTAATCTGGGATATCCAAACCATGCTATACATACCGGACCTCTGATAAGGAGAGAAGGAATTTATTTGAATGATTTCATCGAGGCTAGAAAACATTTATTTCATATTTTATATTACTTTACAATACATTTACCAATTAAGTATTTTACTGTTCGTGTTAAAAAATCCGAATGTGCCGATGATATAGTTCAGACAGCAAAACTCAGCAAATTGATTTCACAGGAATTATATTCCCGAAATGAATTCTGGATATCACATCCACATTTCACTCCACCGGAAGCCAAATCCTGAATATGACCATCTCCGACTCGCTCTCACAGCGAATCCTCCCATGATGCAGTTCAATGATTTTTTTCACGATTGCAAGTCCAAGCCCCGTTCCACCGGTTCTGCTCTCCCTTGCGCTGTAAAATCTGCTCCAACATTCTAGATAAATTCACCTCAGAACGGGATAATACAATTTCTGAATATCCGATTTTCGTCACATCAAAAAATTCATTAATAAGCTCCTCTAACCGAAAGGATTTCTGCAATGCAATATCAATATAATGCGTCCTTGTTATACGGTTTCTACCGCCTCCGTAATCTCCTCCATCAGCCTTGCAATCCAGTAAAAATACGCCAGAATCGAAGCATCAGGCTTCGATACACTCCCCGACGAATTTGATTATATTCCGTTGGTTTTGTAATATAATCATCCGCTCCCATTTTCAGTCCCTCAATCTTATCTCCATCAGAAATCCTTGCCGTCAGCATGATAATCGGGAAAAACCAATGCTCCCTGATACAGGAAATCACAGGATCAGCCCTGTAAAATTTATACACGCAAAATCCCTCATTCTTTAAATAAACCTCTAAAAGATCCGTAATTTCCTTCTCATCATCTATAAGTAAGATATTCCCCTCCATAAAACCCGCCTCCATACAAATGAAAAGCAGGAAAATTAAAAATGACCACATTCCCGCTCTGCCTCCGGGAACATTATACCCTATTTCCTGCTTTTATTTCTTACTTTTTTCTTACAATTAAAAAAATTCAAATCAGCTACTATTCACATTCACTTTTTTTCATTCAGTTCATCCCAAACATCAATCCGAAAACCCTGACCAGAAATGCAATCATCCACGCAATCATACATTGCCACAAAACCATTCCAAATGCCCACTTTTTCCCAAGCTCCCTTTTTACGGCAGCAACTGCAGCCACGCATGGCGTATATAAAAGGCTGAAGACTAACATTGACATTGCGCCAAGTGTCGTCATTGCCGCCGTTACACCATCCGCATACAAAACCTCCATCACGGAAACGACACTTTCCTTTGCGATAAAACCGCTGATGAGTGAGGTACAGATTCGCCAGTCACCAAGTCCGAGCGGCTTAAAAAACGGCACAAAAACTCCCGCTACATATGCCATAATGCTTTTTCCCGAATCACTGACCATATGTAGATGCGGATCAAAGCTCTTTAAAAACCAGACAACTATTGTTGCAATTAAAATGATTGAAAATGCCTTTTGCAAAAAATCCTTTGACTTTTCCCACAAAAGCTGCACCACACTTCTCGCACCCGGCAGGCGGTAATTCGGAAGCTCCATGACAAACGGAACCGCCTCTCCGCGAAATACTGTCTTCTTCGTAATCATTGCTCCCAAAATTCCAACCAGGATACCAAAAAGATACAACTCCGTCATGATAAGCCCGCCTCTCCCCGGAAAAAACGCATTCACAAAAAAGGAATAAATGGGTAATTTTGCTGTACAGCTCATAAACGGTGTCAGAAGTATCGTCATTTTTCTGTCGCGGCCGCTCGGCAGTGTACGGGTGGACATAACAGCCGGCACCGTACACCCAAAGCCAATCAAAAGCGGTACAATACTCCTGCCGGAAAGTCCAAGTTTTCTCAAAAGCTTATCCATGACAAATGCCACCCTCGCAATATACCCGCTATCCTCTAAAATAGACAGGAAAAAAAACAAGGTCACAATGATCGGTAAAAAGCTTAAAACACTCCCCACTCCCTCAAAAATACCATCAATAAACAATCCCCGAAGCACCTCATTGACACCGCCTGCAATCATCGCACGCTCAGAAGCGGCAGAACATGCTCCGATTCCGATTTCCAGAACCTCCTGCAGCTTCGCACCAATAACGTTGAAGGTCAGATAAAAAATCACTGCCATAATGCATATAAATACCGGTATAGCCGTATAGCGGCCTGTCAAGACCTGATCGATCCGCCTACTGCGGATATGCTCCCTGCTTTCCTTCGGTTTCCTTACACACCGGCTGCAGACTTTTTCGATAAAGGAAAAACGCATATCTGCCATAGAAGCACTCCGGTCCAGTCCGCGCTCCTTTTCCATCTGCTCTACAATGTGGGAAATCGTGTGTTTTTCATTCTCATTCAACTTTAGCTGCTCTTCGATCAGCCGGTCGTTCTCAATCACCTTATCTGCTGCAAAACGAACCGGCAATTCTGCATCGTCTGCATGCTCTTCGATCAGATGCATCACTGCATGCATACATCGGTGCACCGCGCCGCCGTGATCCTTTTTCGAACAAAAGTCCTGCCTTAATGGCTTTTCCTGATATTTTGCAATATGAAGGGCATGGGAAACCAGTTCATCCACGCCCTCGTTTTTCGCTGCAGAAATCGGAACAACAGGCACAC
>CADBMH010000397.1 GCA_902795705.1 uncultured Lachnospiraceae bacterium
GAATATTCTTTCTTCCCATGATACCGTCTGTATGGTTCTCTGTGAATATACCACGCTTTTTTATTCTTAGACCATCTACCGCCCAATTCTTTTAATTTTTCTTTATATGGTTTTGTATCTCCGTAAATCCAGAACCACGAACCGCATAATTCAAAATCCACACCGTTCATTTTTATAAGGTTTTCTATGATATCCATAAATTCTGTAGCGGTTTCCTCTGTTTCCTTTTCGTACTGTTCGCCGTCTTTATTGACATGGACATTTTTCAAGCGTTCCCATACCTTGCTAAATTCATCCTGCATCTTTTTGAAGTCCTCTGCATTTCCGGCATTGTCTGGGTGAAGTTGCTTGCATAATTCCCTGTATTCTTTTTTCAATTCCTCTGCTGTTTTGCAATTAGTAAAGTATCTCATAATCGTTCACTCCTTTTCAGTTTTTGATGATTTCCGGCAGTTCAAGCGGTGGGGTGTTTCTGTGGCTTAGGTTTTCATGCGGTTTTCTCCTTTCTTTCTGATTTTTGATGATTTCCGTATAGTTCTTTGCGTTTGGGTATGTTGATGCTGTTCAGAACGAAGTGAAAGAGAAAAATCAAGTTGGAGATTCAAAGAATACTATCTTGATTTTTGGATGAACGAGTTATGATCGGCTCAATATATCCAAATGCAAAGACGGAACGGAATGGAAAATCAGAAAGGGGAATCCGGCATGAAAGCCGGAAAGACACAGACTTGCTTTTCTCCCCTTGGGAGTTCGGGCAAGGGGAGATGTCACAGAACGATTTCCTCTGTGACAGAGGGGTTCGGAATGGTAATAAATGTCAAAATAATATTTCATAAATTATATTTAAAATTCAGCGAGGCAGGGAAAAAAGCAACAAATCGCCTAAAACTATTTAGTTTGCATCGAATGACGCAAAGTGTTCACGCTCGTATCAGTTTACTTTCTAAAAGTTGTTAATTTTACAAATTTTAGAAAGGAGTGAATATTATGCTAGCAACATTAGAGAGTATCAAAAATTATGTAGCCCGAAACCAAAAAATTGATGAGGAGTTGATGGAGGTAAAATCAGATATCATTAGAAGCAATTTAAAAGCGGTAAAAGAAGATAATCTAAAATCTATCCAGCGTTTAAAAGAGGAAGTAACTCCCTTTTTGAATGCACTAAAAGATACCAATGAAACAACAACACTTACATACATCTATGCTCGTTATTTTAATGCTGACCAGATAACAGGTGCAAATGTGAAAACAGGTGCGGATTGTTCCTATACTGCATTTAGAAAGAGAGTTCATGATTTGACTGACAGATGGGATAAAAAGAGAAAATTGTAATTGGTCTAAAATAGACATATAAAATATGTTTTAATAGCATTAAAGAGGCATGGCACAATATTTCCTGAGTGATTTACTATTATAGAAATATGTGCTACCAAAAAAATTGAAAGGGGGAATTTTATGAAAATTTCAGCAAAAAAATTATCATGTCCTCTATCCAATATCATGGATATCGACAAGTTCGCTCTGCTTTCCGTTTCACCTGTTTTTAGGTATGCAGACGGAAAGCGCACAGATGAGCAGGTGGGAACTCGCTACACTATTGCCAACCCAAAGACCTTTGAAAACTTCGATGTAAAAGTTCCAATCATTACACCAGTCGTTTCACAGGAAGAGATTGACAAAAACGAGGAAAGATACTGGATTACATTTACAAATCCTATCGTAGTTCCTTACGAAATCTCGTTCGGCAAGGCAACTTGTAGTGTCACAGCAGAATCTGTAAAACTTGTTGATTTAGATGTGTCAGATTCCTTTGAACTTGATGACTAAACCTTGATTGAAGTGTGTGCTGATTTTTAGCACACACCATTTTGCAAGGGTGTCAAGCGTTGCGAAGCAACTCGCCAGAGCTTGCGCTTGATGCCCGAAGTCAAAATGGTGTTATAATCAAAAAGCACACACAGAAAGGAGACTTTATGTATCAAATAACAAATAGCATAGTTTTTGTAATAGTTTTGATTTATCTTAGTTCTATTATCATAGTAGGTCTGGTAAAAAATACGGATATCAGAACTTCGTTTCAGATAATCAATCATGCCATTGCAGATATCTTCAAAGATAAGAATGCAGTGATATATCCTGCTTTTGTTGGCATTGATGAAAAAGGATATGCTCATTCAGATGTGATTGAACAGGAATTTACTTCTCTTGGGGAAATCTTCCAGACATTTTTCTTCTACAATTTTTATAAAGATGCAAACAGGCTGTTGTATCAATTTAAAGTTGATACTCCATTGAAAGACATGGAAGAATCCGACTTTATCAGATTATGTAATGTATATTGTGAAAAAATTATCCACAATTTTTTGCACAAAAAAAATCCCTCAATCTCCCATGTAGACCATATCGTTTCTGTAGGTATCGTAGAGGGGATTTTATCTGTATTCGTTGCAGTCAACGAAACAGGAACGAAAGAAAATGCGGAAATGACGGAAACCATCAGAAAACATATTCTGGACAAGGATTTTGACCTGTTCGACACTATTGAAGAAGAATGGAGTGATAAGGATGATGATATTCGGCTATGACCTTTCCATCTTTCGTGAAACCGGCTTGAAAATCCCAATCCGTCATGATCTGCCCACCCACTGCCACACCCTCTTGACCGGTTCTAGCGGTTCGGGAAAGTCTTATGCACTTCTTTTTCTTCTAGGGATGCTGTTAAAGGATTCGCCGGATATGGATGTGTATTTTTGTGACTTCAAAAATTCA
>CADBMH010000398.1 GCA_902795705.1 uncultured Lachnospiraceae bacterium
AATGCACAGTTCTTAATGAAAAAAGCGTTCTTTTCTGACCGGAGCTCCGTTTGCTATTGGCATAGACAAACAGAGGTGCAATCCGAAGCGGAGCTGCGGACCGGAAGAAAAAGAACGCTGAGTAAAAAATACAAAGTTATGATAACATAGTTTTGTGAAAAGTGGAAGTGGTTTTGGTGAAAACAAACTAAACAAACTAAAATAGAGAACCAAATAGAGAACAACAGGACATAATTGAAAGCGAGGAGAATCAATATGAAGAATAGATTTTTAATAGGATTTTTAATGGTTTTACTCATTGTAACGATGTTTCCGGTAACTCAAAGCTCTGCGGAGAGTAAAAATACTTCGGGACAGGAAATTGATAAAAAGGAGTATCAGGTGTCTTTTAGAAAGGTGGATTCGTGGGAAGGACATATCAATGGGGAAATTACGATTAAGAATATTGGAGATTTTATGATTAAAGACTGGCAGCTTGAAATGGATTTTGACGGAAAGATTGAGAATATTTGGAATGCTTCTGTTGTATCATATGATGATAGAATTGTTTTGTCTAATGATGGATGGAATAGAGATATTGCTGTAGGCGGTGAAGTGAATTTCGGGTTTGTTGCAAGTATAAGAGAAAATAACACGGTTCCATGTAATATGCATTTACAGACTGACGAAATAAACTGTCTTAATAGCAAAGAAATATTTAATAAAGAAGAATTAGAAGAATTGAAAGAAGAAATTGCCAATCTTCAGATAGAGGATAATCCATATGAGGATAGTGAGAGCTTCGCAATAAAGAACTTATGTGATGTAAAGAAAAAATTACCGGGATATAATCCTAGAACAAAAGGAACGATTTTGATAACAACGGACAAATATAAGGGTGTGTTAGATTCAGGACATGCGGCTATTGTATACGATCATAATAGTGTAGTTGAAGCTATGGGCGATGATGGAATAATTTCAGGGAAAAATAATTGGGTAAAAAGTAAAAAAGAATTTTATTCGTGTGTTCCTCGTAAATTAAATGTTGACCAAATGGGTAGAACAGCAAATTATTGTCATAATCAAATAGGGAAAAAATATAACTATAATTTTTTCGATATAGACACAAGAAAAGCTTTTTATTGTTCACATTTAGTATATGCAAGTTATATTGATTTGTATAAAATTAATCTTAATACGGATAAATTTAAAACACCTTTAGGGAATCCGATACATCCATATGAAATACTTTCAAATTCTAAGATGATGGTAGTTTCCCATGTAAAAGATGGATATAGAGTATGATTATATATTATGATGCCAAGGATTGCGAGAATTGCTTTGCAATGAGGCAATCCGTATGGCATCAGTTGGGGGCAAAATACCTTTTGACCCCAACATTATATTATTAAATTCAGTATGCAAAAAAAGTTTTTATGGGGAATCATTTGCTGGAACAAAGTAATATAGTATGTGCAGGGATATATAGTTGCTTTGTTCCGGCATAAGAAAAAGATGATTCATAACAGGGAGGTAAGTCATGAAAAGAGATAAAGACCGTATGTTTTGTGTATGTATGATTCTTTTTTCTTTATTGCTGTGTTCATGTTCGCCGATGTCGGAAGTATCAGAGACAGAAAATATAGAAAAATCAAAACTGATTGGGAATTGTATTGGTGTTGTCTATACAAAGACGCAGAAGGCAGATACAAGAATTTTTGTATATGATGAATCAGGGAAGAAGGTAACGCAGAAAAATTATTCTATGGCAATGGTTGGAAGGTTTGGTTTTGGGATTCCACAGTATAGGAAAGGAAAGATGTATGAGATTGCTGTTGGAAATGATTACAAAAAGAATGCCGGCATCGTTATGTGTTATGATTTTTATAAGAATACGGTAGAAGAAATTGAATTTGATCGTATAAATCTGGTTGATCTGCAGGTGACAGAAAAGAATATCTATGTAATTAGTAATATTTCAGGAATGACCTATATTGATTGTTATAATCTGATGAACAGGAAAATAGAAACTTTTGTGTGGAAAAAGGGAATGGTTACAGATTTTGCTGTTTCTGAAAATGATGAAATCTATTTTGCAACACCAGACGGCGAGGTTTATTCTGTAAATATGAAGGAGAACAAAACTTCATATATATGCAATATTGGTGAAGATATTGCATATATGTATGCTATTCGCCAAAAGTTGTATTTTTCTTTATCGAATGCTCAGAAAGGAATGCTGGTCGTAAATCCGAAGAACGGGAAAAAGCATTGGCTGGAGCTTGATATACACCCGGTCGGACAGCCTTTTTTCAATGAGGGTTTTTTATATGTGGCATCGAATGATCCGGCGGGGATTCTTAGTAGTACGGAAATTGTAAAAATTAA
This sequence comes from uncultured Lachnospiraceae bacterium, assembly GCA_902795705.1. Classification (GTDB taxonomy): domain Bacteria; phylum Bacillota; class Clostridia; order Lachnospirales; family Lachnospiraceae; genus Butyribacter. Next base: position 2,368 of record CADBMH010000398.1, read on the forward strand.
GTTAGAGAACGAGAAGGTGACAGACAGGTGGAAGTTTGATTCTGATATTCATTATTTTGCTGTTTTTGGCAATGTACTGTACACGCTGAGCTGGCTGGAACAAAAAGTACGGATATATGATATGGAAAACAGTACACTTTTATTAAAGAAGGAAATTGATGTTTCTGTTGATGATAAAGATTATAAATTATCATCTATGGGAATTGGAATAAATTGATAGAAATAATAGCATAGTTTTGTGAAAAGTGGAAGTGGTTTTGTTGTAATTAAGCAAATTATGAATTTAGTAGAAATTTTGTCAGGCATAGGGCTGCCTGGCATTTTACGAAAGGCATGGTGAGGGAATGTATCAAAAAGAACGAGTATTCAAGAAAACGGATTATTTGAGCTAAAGGCAAGCGGTACCGGTCTTATGACCAATGAATTTTCAGCACTTAGAGGAGAGAAAAATGATGATATCAATGATGAAGTTGAAGAGTAAGCAGTTTTTTAAAAATCCGGTTTTTTTGGCTGCGATCCTTTTGTATTTTTTATGGATTGGAAAATACATGCGGAAAGTCATTCATGGGATGATGGCAGGAGACATTACCGGAGTTGCTGTGGGACTACGGCTTTTGCGGTATATCCCCCTGTCCTTTGTATTTTTCCTTTTGCTTGCCTATGCCTTTTTTTCCGCAGTACAGAGGGATCAGGTCGGTGAGGCGGTGCGTGCCACTCCAAAGGGGCTTTTGTATGACTTAGGGGTGGGAAGTATTCCCCTGATTTTGGTGAACCTGTTTGTGACCGGCATGTTTTTGTGGTTCTACATATGGGCATCCGGTCATGCATTAGGGAGGCTGTCCTTTCCTGTTGTGGCATATGGCATCAAATGCTATACGATCCATTTCTTTCTGGTGAATATCTTCGGGATATTAACAGGGGCTGCCTGTTCCTTCATAAAGCCGGCGCTTGCAGCTTATGGGGCGGTTGTGGGAATCATCTGCCTGTTTAGTGATTTTGTACTGGCAGTGCTTTACGGGATTTTTGGCGGTACGAATGGGAGAGAGCATTTTTTGGATTTGTTTGGTTTTACGACGCGTTCCTCTGAAATTGCGCTGGATTCTGATTATTTGTATTCTGTGGAGGGTGTCGAGCTGGAGCGGATGTTATTCTGGCTCTTTCTCCTCCTCGCTATCCTTTTGCTTGCAGCGGGGAAAAGAAAAGGAAGGATGGCTGCGGCTGTTTTTCTCTGCCTGTCGTTTGCTTCCTTTCTTTTCTATAT
>CADBMH010000399.1 GCA_902795705.1 uncultured Lachnospiraceae bacterium
AAGATGTCTTTTCACTATCTCATCCCGTACACATCGTCTGACCACAGAAGGCAAATCTGGTGGATTTTTCACGCCCAATTCAAAGGCAATCGGTATCGTGATATCAGCCTTATAAAGATCAGCAATATCATATGCAAAAGAATACTCATGCCCTACATGAATAAACCCCAAAGCCGGTGTGCATCCTAAAGCTGTTATTACTGCTGATGCCAACCCATACAAACAAACATTTCCTGCAGAAAGTGCCTGATTAACCGGATCACTCGCAGAAAAATCTTCTACATCATAAGAACGACCTTTCCAATCCACGCCCCACTTTTTCGCCTGCTCCCTATATGCTTTACGCATCCTGCTCCCCTCCCTTCCGCGAAGCTGCTGAAGCGTCAGCCCTGCTGTATCCTCTTTTGGAAAGCGTATTTCATACATCTTCCGCACCACAGAAAGATGCAGACGAGTATTAGATACAAAGCGTGCCTGTTTTTCTATTAATTGACTATGCGAATTTAATGCTCTCCCATGGGCATAATAGCGGACACCATGCTCCCCTACCCAGACCACCGTAACTCCGGTATCACCAATCAATTCCATGGCACGATGTGTAATTTCAGTTCCCGGTCCCAATAGAAGCACTGTAATTGCAGCAGCAGGGATATAAACAGTTCCTTCCACATCTCGAACCGTTACCGCCCCATCCTCACGGTTTATTTTGCAATGTTCTAAATAGATAAATGTCATCCTGTCACTAATAACCGGTAATTCTGTTAGTGCCGGTTTTGTCATCCCGCTCCTGTCTTCTCCCATAATCAACTCCCCGAAACAATTGTCAACATCCCCATTCCATATGCTTTTTCTCTCCCAATCCCTTTCAATAAAGCATTTTGAAACAGCGAAACATCTGTTACGGTCAGAACACCCTCATATGTAACTGCAAGTAATCTGACATAATAATTATTTTTCCCCGAACCCTTATAAAAATGATACCATTTCTTTTCTGTTACACAGAATGTTTCATCAGTTAATGAAAAACCATTTTTTTCAGCCTTTTTCAGTAACCACTTTTTTTGAAATTCTTCAGTAGTATGCGCCATAACTTTTCCTCTTGTATTATTCCCATCCTTTGTTTTTTGAGATATTGTAGGATTTGCACGCAATAAAAAATGCCATTTCGAGCCTGATGTAACCCGATTCAAAAGCGTATCATAGTTTTTAGTTTCTATCCGCACCCCTTTCGCACCAAATTGTTCTGCAACTTTTTTCCAATCCTCTTCCTTTTCACTTAATATCATCAAATACTGCTTTTCTCTTAGCGAATCGAGCCGCCACAGCTTACGGGTACGCTCATCTGATGCAGCCTGTTCTATCGCACCATGAAATCGATTGGGAGATGCTAATGCCCTCATAGTTTCCTGCCGTTTTAAATCCAGTTCTATCCTTGTTAAATACATAATCACCTCAATTCCCGCATCGGATCATGTTCTCCATGCGATAAAGAAATCATTTCTTCAGATACCAAACGATAACCATATTCTCTGTGTAATGGTGAAAAAGATAATGGTACATCCTGCTGCCTTGACAGCCTATCCTCTTTTTCCGGATCATCATAAATGATACGACAAATCTCATTTTCTTTTTTTCGCCATTCGGGAACTAAAGACGGATATTCTTTCAATACACTTAACAAATCCATATCTTTTATATCTAATACTAGTGGAAATGTAGGCGGACACGAACGCCTTCCTAAAAACAAAGGGAATTTCGGATGTTTTAATGCATAGTCTATCTTTTCTAAAAATTGCAAATCCTCACTCTCTAAGCCCACCAAAAAAATTGCATCTGACAGATAATATCGATATGTTATTTTAGAGTTTTTCCCAACTGCCTGTACTATTTGATAATCATATGCCAATTTTCCTTCTTGATCCACCCGTATTCCAAATCTTATCTTTGAAAACTTCTCTAATACTTTATCCGAATCTATTCTGTTGGTTCCCAATGCAGCTAGTATCATACCTATAATACCACTTTTGCTAGGTTCTTTTATCGTACCTCTAGTTTCAAATTTTGACGATATTCCCCAAGATTGCAAAGGAGCCGCTATCCTCAGAAGTAATGTAGCCATTTTTCCCTCCGTTATTCTAATTCGTTTTTCACAATATCCTCTACTTTATTTAACATATCTGGCAATGGACATTTTTCCAGTTCACTCCATATATCCGTTCCCGAAACAAATTCATATTCAGGAGCCATATCATAATCCCTATACATTCTTTCACAATACTCATATAATGCCTTTTCTGAAGCCAGGACATATCCATTGTTCTGACTTACTACCGCTTTTTCAAATGCTCCGGCAAAATTTATTGGTTGATCCTTTCTAATAGTAATATAAATCATATCCGGCATTGTTCGATTTGCGAAGGAATTCTGTCTTCCGGTCGGCATCGTTCGAATAAAAGCATCTAAAAACCCTTTTATAGCAGTCGGCGTCATCTCACCTAATTTGTTTTTTAATTCATTCGCATTTATTGTTGCATACCGATATAACGTTGCCGAATTATACTCTACGGTATCTAAATATTTAGCTCCTCCCTCTGGAAAACAATCATCTACTGCAGTAAAATAATCATACTCATTTTGAACAGAATGTGTGGAAATCGCATGTGCTACTTGTGCTGCTGCATCGCATTTTAGACTAGTATTCTTTGCAACCATTCTCCCGAATAAAGCTATATCTATAGATATATTATCCTTAAGCGCATCTTCATATGACTTTTTATCATTTTTGTTCTCCACAATAAGTTCTGCCAATTTTCTTGCTTGCGCATTACTAATGAAAAACAACGCATCCAACTCTCCCTCTTTTCCTTTTTTATTACCAAGCTCTAATCCTGCTTGCTTAAATGCCTGTTTAGCTTTCTTTTGCAAATTAGTCTCTGACTCATCCGGCAAAAGTTTTTTAATTTCCTTAACTAATACATCCATTACATATTTTGTTCTATTTCCTAACAGTTCCTCCGAAAACATGGTTCTAAATTCTTTTCTTATTACACTTTTCCACGCCTGAGAAGAAACTCGCGCTCTCCTTGTTCCTCCATACAATGCTGTCTTTGGACTTCCAGTATCATCTCTGTTCAAACAACTTGGTGGTACTGTTTGTAATACATGGATATCTACATATAAATTCATAGCTTTTCTCCTTCCGCATTTTTAGTATTATTTCTATAAAAATCCTGCCCCCAACGAAGCTGCACTCTTGATTGTCTTTCTGGAATCTGAAATAAAAACAAATCCTCTGCCAGCATCCCATAATCTAAGGGAAGTTCTTTCGAACGAAGTAATTGAATTAAACCACGAAGATGATATGAAACTTCCACCATATCGGTTGCCGTAACCAAAGGATTGAATCGCCTTAATACCCGTTTCTCATCACCCTCTACTTCTTCATCTACTAACTTCCTGATTGCTTTTCCTAATGATTCCCCCTCTAACTGCATGGAATGATAACGTCCCTGTTGATGTAGTGCAAACATCGTTAATGTAATATAAATCGACCATTCTTCCCTACTTGGAACACCATCCTTTCTCATCCATGCTTCCGGCATTTTTTCTAAAAAGACACGCCAGATTTCGGGAAATTCTCCGGGCATTTTCCCGACACCCCGGCGCAAATTTGCCAAAGCTGCTTTGCCTCTTCCAGTATCTCTCTCATTCAAAAGGTTTTGTATTTTATTTTCAACAAACTCTTTTACATGATACTTTTCTCCCATTGTTTTAATCACCACCCTTCACTTTCGGATATAGTCTGTTTAAAGCAATCTGGAATTCATTTAATGCTTTTGGAACAGAATAGTGCTTTTTTAACTTTTCTTTAGTTATTGTTTTTCCTGTATAGGCACTTCCTCCCACCTCACTTACCAATTCATCGGCATAGATATAACCTATTTTTTTCGCAATCTTTGACCATTCCATCCTTTTTTCTTCTCTATGCTCTAAATCCTTTGTATCAATAGAACGCAGCCATTTCCGAAAAGGCGAATCCAAACGATCATATAACTGTTCTCTCGCTAATGTTGCCCTATCCTTTTTTTCTTTTTTCAATTTTCCATCTTTTTCTACATCACCACCCGAAGAAAAATATAAACTTTCTGCAAATTGACCAACTATTTCTGCAAGTCTGTCACACTTCTTTATTTCGCTCTTTACATATACTTGCCAATTAGTTTTCATATCGCAAAAAAAATCTCTATTCAACTTTAAAAAATCTGAATGGACATTGGAAACAGAATATTTTTTATCATCATACTGTATAGAAACAATTTCTATATGAAACAAAAAACTATGTAAAATATAGTTTCTTTCTATCAATTTTTTAATCCACATAACCACTCCTGGTTCACGACATATAAAATCATCGTTTTTCTCTTCTATCATTATGCTTGAAAACTCTCTCCATATCTGTTTAGATACATCATGCATTTTAGGCTTATTATTACTTTTCCACATTGTCATAGGTTCAATCATTGCTTCATCTTCGTCAAAAAAATCTCCACCCAGCGACCAAAAACCACACACTTTTCTCCCCACTCTTTTTAAAAAAATCCTTCTCGATTGGAGAGTATATAACTCAGCTAAATTATCAGGAGCACTAATTCTTTTTCTTTGATACTTCGGTATTCTGTCATTTTCCCACATCGGTTTTTCTTTTTCTGGTATCATATCATCCCTATGTATTTGCACTAAAATAAGATTCAACATAAGGGTTTCAAATAAATTTTTCCCCTTAACTAATACAATTCCTATTTTTCCAAGCCAACCAATTCCAGGACTTCCATCACCTGTATCCAATAATTCTCCTTTCCCCTTTGGTTTGCACCCTGAATTATCATCAAATCCATTCGTGTATACTAACCAACGAGCAGCTTGATTGTAGTTCATTTCTTTAGCACTATCAAGCAACATTCCTGAAAACAAACGATATGATCTTGGGTTATTGCTTTCTAAGATTTCCCCATTGAGTTTTGTAGCCTCAAATGAAATTCCATAATCCATTCCCGCCACCTGACCAAACGGTCTTTCCGGATGAAATAACCAAAATCGTTCTTTCCACTTTTCCAAATACTCTTTAATTGGTTTTTCAGGGAATCTTCCTGCATCCCACAGCTCCTTCCATCGCTCATATGCATCTTCTTCCTCTTCCAAAGGAAAATCTTCTCCATTTACATCGACTCTTGAAAAAACTGTATGCAGAACAGCTAATATCAATCTTAAAACAGCCACATCCTGTGTAGCCAGTTCTCCGCTTAAATCTGTATATTCATGAGCGTGTATAATAGCATCTAGCAAGGACACTTCTTCTATCTGACATTCCTCATTAAGCACACGAATCCACGGCTCATAAATAAGATTAAATTCCTTTTCTTCCATATCTTATCTCTCCCTTATCCAAAGAAGTACTTTACATCTGCTTCAATAATAGTTCTGATACAAAAATGCAAATTTACCCTCTATTGAACATATAAAATCCCTGCCCATGACCGGATACTTTTCCAATCACCCCGGCTTTTTTTGCATTTCTTATGATATCACCAGCCTTAGATTTAGAACAGTGCAGCCATT
>CADBMH010000400.1 GCA_902795705.1 uncultured Lachnospiraceae bacterium
ATCTTTCTTTGATACTTCCAATGACATGTAATCAATCACATCTTTAGTAATAGACATTAAGCAACCTTCATCTAATAAAGATTGCAAGTACCCAATTAATCTCGTATCATCTATTTGCTGTCCAACCAACCAATCTGAAACTGAAATAACACTTAAATCGACCAACTCATTTAGTGACAAAGATGCTAATATCGCTTCAATTATTACCAAAGAATACTCTTCATTATGTTGAACAAATGCTATAGCATCATAATCACAAATTCCGAACAATTCCTTGCTATCAAATTTTCCAAAAAACTCTCCGTCCAGATCCTGATCGCTCTTGACGGTGGGGATAGCTTCACAATACTTTTTAAACCCCCCAGCTTCTTTTAGCCAATAATCTTTACCCGCCTCATCTACTTGATTAATAAAAGGCTTCCCATCAATAACCCCTAAAGAAGCTACAGTATCTCTATTGTATTCTTTAATGACATCTGCAACATCTGAATCAGCCTGTACCAATGTGGATTCCATAATAGTTCCACCAGATTCTCTTATTTGATCCGCTGGATATCCCGCTTTATACAAGGCGACTAATGCCGAAAAGGAAATTACATATTTCTCTGCGGTTTTAGATGCATGAACTATCTGCCTAACAAAATAGTCATGCGATGAGAGAATCATATCTACAAACTGAAAATATGTAAGACGTGTAAATCCTTTATATGTATACAGCGGCAACGGAGCATCTTGAATGTTATTATACTGTTCAAGCCAATCAACTGACTGTCTTTCATCCGGAATGATTTGAGCAAGCATTTCTGTAAAAGCAGAAGAATCCAGTTCTCCATTTTTCACCGGAATAGATAATTCCTTAGCAAATCCATGCTGCGCCATTTTCGCTGTACATGTTCTAAATAAGTAACAATCTAACGGCACTATTTCTGTAATTATATATATACCATTATCTATAGTAATTTGATCGCCGATATGCTTTCTTAAAAAGCCAAATCTGGCAGCATCATCAATATGCACATGGTAATCATTATTCCAAACATGTGGAGAAGTCGGAAGAATACAATCTTTATATACACATATCCATCGCAGACTACCATCGTCCTTTTTACAATATGCTGCCGTATCTGCCTCGATTCCTGTTATTGTTATTACTTCGTTACTGTGTATGGATGACGAAATCGCTATATATTGTCCAAACGCAGGATTGTAGCTTTCTCCTGACATTAAAATAGCACGTATATTTTCACTCTTTGCTCTTGATATGTCACCATCATTCAAATAACAGGCAGCCGCCAGCATATGTAGGCGTGATGTGTCTGCCTTTATTGCTGCGTCTAATACATCCTTGCTAACCATTCGCTTATTTACCAGTGATAATGTTAACAATGAATCTATAACGAATTTATCAGTGTTATTATCCTCAAATGCTTCCTTGTACCACTTTAAGGCTTCTACATCATTCTTTTTACCTTGATGAATAATCGCTTTGTATTTTTTTATTCTAAAATCTTTTTCACCTACTTCTTCATATTTTGTTACATACAATTGTGCAAGATCATATTCATGAAAATTGAGCAAACGTTCAATTATACAATAGGCTGATTGTTTTAACAAGCATGTCATTTTGCCATCACGACATGCTTCAACAAATGCCTTCTGATTTTCCTCTAAATCCGATAAATTCAACATTTCATTCCAATATTCATAAATATTACTTAATTCATCAGTATGTTTTTTTAATTGAAATGCATATTCATCGTTGTGTCCCAAAGCCTTTAACGCATCTAAATACATAAAAAACAACAGCCAATCTTTCTCAAAGATTTCCTCGTGTTCACTGCAAAAGTCAATCAATTCCTTCTCGTTTTTGTTCGCCACAAAATAATTGTTTAGTAACCAATAGGTTTCATTTCGTACCGAATAGTCATAGACCTCTTTTAACCCTACTTCCCTCTTCTCAATTCTTATAGCATAAGCATAATCAGACAGAGGTCGTTCCTGCATCAAATCTTTTGGAACACACTTTTCTGCTTCGTCAATTTCATCCACTACCAAATAAACTTTTACCAAAACAGAATAGAAAAAGCTTCGGATTTTTTTACATAGTCTGTCATAGATTCCCTCATACTGCAGTATTTGATTTATTACAGTATTTAATTCTTGCGAATTATCATCAGTGTTATTGCTTATTAAACTCTCCACTCTCTTATCCGCTATTAAGATATCCGTGAACCAGGTCCATCTCCCCTTTCCCACTTCTTCCATGGCAAAATGGATATTTCTTATCCTCTTCTCATATAAAGATAAAATAGCAATCAACCTTATTAGGTTTTCTTCTTCATAGACCAACTTTTTATTGAGCGCAAAACTATGAATTTCAATGCCATTAGAATAAGTAATCTCATCTGAAAAGATTCTTTCATTATTGCCACTTAATAAACTCTCTACAATATCCCGCAATGACCTCGTAGTAGCAGCTTCTATCAGTCCATCTATAGGTTCATCTCTAAATAAAAGTATAGGGAGTGCTGTTCTAACTGCATTATCCCTAATTCTCTCATCAGAAATATCAACTATTTTTTTGACCGCATCATCACAATTCTCCGAACGTAGAATTTGAGACAAACAATCGTAGAAAAGCGACAAATCACCAGATTTATCTTTTACTGCAATTGCAAGATCATCAAATTCCTGAAGTCTTCCTTCATACAACTCCTTTGATAACAAATCAGCTATCAATGATGCTTCCATATTGTTGAGTTTTCCTGCTACTTTTACCGTATTAAGGATTTCAATAATGTCCTTGCGATTTTCTTTATGATTGGCATTTACTGCTTCCTTTAATTCCGTCAATTGATCCAAACATATAGACACCATACGCCTCTGTTCAACAGAAAGACTATTGCGATAATAAGTACCTACCTTATCCATTATTAAGTGATATAATCCTTCTATAACACTCTCCTCACTGTTTGCAAAAGTAATACCTTCTGCGACCGCTATTTCTCTCGCTTTTCTAGTCTCATCCTGAAGGAATGCCTTGTTACTCTTCTCAAGTTTAGTTGCAACTGACCTTTCAATCACCCTTTTCAAGAAATCCGTATTACGAATAAAGTACTCAAAAGCACCTGAATTAATATATATACTCTCATTTTTCACGCAAAACTTGCTAATATCTTTTCTAAGCATTTTAAGAAAACGGTTCCATCGACATCTATCTGTCCATTTCTTTATGACAGAACCAGTAATATCATATATTATATTTTCCAACATGCTCAACAACAGTTCTGTCATGATTTCTTCACATCCTTGCTTTATCTTCAATGCCATAAATGCTGCATCCCCCAGAAAATTGTATAATATAGTCACGAATGTAAATGTAACAAACAAAACATCCGGACATCTACTATTTGTTTTCCTACCTACTTTAAAGTACCCTTATAAATCAGTTTGCCGCTCACTCGGCACCCCACATAATACCCATTGACAATATTGTAGCATCTTCTGTTATTTATCTCAATGAAAAACTAGAATGTGGTTTGCTTACCAACTCCAAATCCCCCCTTTATTTCCTACAAACTCTTATATTTCTGCACCAATGCCCCCAATTCTTCCAATAATGCGTCAGATGGTGCCACAGTCTTATCCCCCTTCAGTATGTAATCCGTACTCACTCCATAA
>CADBMH010000401.1 GCA_902795705.1 uncultured Lachnospiraceae bacterium
AATCACAATGATTCCTGCAAACATGCCACCCAAAACATACTCCATTCCTGTCTCACCTCCTTTCAAAAGGCTATCAGATTGTCCACTCTCCATACCCCTCGAACCCACCTACTCCGGCATAATCCTCCACAAACTTTTCTTTCTCCGGTGCATCTGGAAATTCTGAAAGCAGATCCTCATATATGGGATATGCCTCCCTATCCCACCAAAACTCTGTATAATCTTCACATTCTTCCTTCAGACACTCCCCATTTTTATAAACATAGTGTTCCTGAAACCCCATCCCTGTTTCCTCTCCCCATGCTTCCATCGCCAAAGAGAACCGCTTGGTATTCACCGCAAACAAATCCACCCCATGAGAATAACCGGATGCTCGACAACAGGTTTCAAGAGACCACGCACACACACCATGAATTACCATAACAAAGCTTTCCTCTGTACCTTCCTCTACGCTCGTATAGATGTCATCCATGCGGTAAAAATGTGCTTCATCCGTATTGCCTTTTAGCAGTTCCAGCCACTTCCGGCAATTTTCTTCGGTTCCCTTTATCTTCATTGAAAAAACGCATAAATTCGGCATATCCGTATCCTTTCTGTTAGTATTCATCAGCAAAAATCATAGTCGCATAACCTGCTCCATCGTCAATTATGTAGATTTTATCCTGCAATCCGTTTTCTTCCACTTCAAAGTAGTAAGTCTTTTTATACGGTGGTTGTTCCTGTTCATGCTCAACTCTTTGAAGAACTTTTCCATTTCTATCTTCCAATGAAAAACGAAAAATCTGCAAATAATCCATTTTTAAATGTTCTTCATCTCTTACTTTGGCAAGTTCTTTAAACATCCAAATCCTGTACAGAAACGGACAAGTTTCAGCTACTCGCTTTGTCTGGTAATAGGAAATTCCTTTTTGAAAATATTTTTCTTCAGCCACGTTTCCGCACCTCCTCCGGATGGATACAGACCAACGCATCTTCACTTGATAGTAACCACATTTCTTCATGCCACTCTGTATTACCAATCGCCCTTTCTCCAATCACTTCCTCATATTCACTTAGAGAGGAATCCAGATTGTAATATCGCAAAATTTTTTCTATCAATCTATCGTAGCCCTCTTTTGTTGGAAAGAATAAAATATATCCGCCATAATCTTTCGATGAACGCCGACCAGAATAATTATTGTCAAGCATTTCCGTAATTTCATTTATCCTGTCCACCAGCAGACTATCACAGCAATGAATATCATCTGCTAAAGCCGAAGAATCCAAACCGTTTTTAATCCGATAAAACATATTTCCACAAAACTTTAATTCCACATTTTTTTCTGATTCATTTAATACAATGTCCATTATGCTTACACACTCCTTTCCAAACAATTCAGGGCAGATCAGCCATCAGCCAATCTGCCCCAAATCACTTCAAACGAAATATTGTTTTAGTCTTCTTCCCCATCCCATATACTGACAGTATCTGTCTCAGCGTTATATACATAGAGATTATCAGACAATTTTTCATCTTCCGAAACACATGTACGATTCACTTCCTGAACCATGTCCAAAATATCTTTTCTGCTGACGGTATCTGCATCTGGGACTAAAATCAGTTCGTGTATAGAACTTGGCAAAATATTGATTTCTGTTGTTCCGAATATCTCTGCAACCTTTTTCAATAATCCCGGATACAACATTACGGCAGCTCCATTTATCTTACTTTCATTCGTTACCATTAGTGCATTTTCCGCATCCGGAATTTCATCTAATGAAAACTCCGGCGGATTCATCATCTTGGCAAAGGCATCCTTTTTCTTTTCTTCTAGGATTTCTTCCACCATATCATGCAAAGATGCTATATGTACCGGAAAAGTGGTCTGCATTGCTTCCAATGTATCAGAAAGAAGCTGCTCTTTTGTCACATCCCAGCTATTAAAGATTTCATTTGTTATTGGCATCGTGGCAAGTGTTTCCTCCTCTTTTGATACCACCGCATAAAAAGCGATTGCCAAATCCAAGTACGGAATGTGACAAATATTTTTCAGGTATTCTTGATTGTCCGCAAAATTCAGCAGTCTAATAGTAATACTCCCCTCTCTCATATAGTGATAATACATCAAAATATCGGTCAGGATTTTCCGGTCAAGCTGGATTTCCGCTTCATTCTCCGATAGCTTAATCAGATTGTCTGCAATCTCATCCAAAGGCATCCCCTTACGAAAGTATTCATACAATTCATCCGCATGATAACTTCGCCCAACTGCATTTTTCTCCTTTCGCATTATGGAGATGGTCGGAATCTTCCTGTCATTCGCCTTGATGATTTCCCGAAAATCAACCATTACATTTTTGCCAAGTTTTCTCTTCAGGCAGTCCACAAGTTCCGCAAAAAAAGTTTTCTTTTCCTGTATGATTTTTTCATCCATATCTTCTGTTCCTCCTTCGATTTTTATTATGGATTTTTTGTTTCATTTTGATAATATATATGAGAAAATTCAGACTTTACTTTTTTAGAAAATGCCTTATTTTAGGCATTTACAGATATTTATATTTTAGAAATTTTGAAAAAAATCTGCTGATAGACAAACTAATTGCCTATCAGCCATTTTGATAACCATTAAACGAGATGATCCCTGTCTGGATCATTGAGAAACTCTTCTAATTGCTTTCTATCGACTAAAATCTTATTTCCCACCTTTACGGTTCTAAGATATGTCGATACAATGTTCCTAATCTTTTTTCTTGAGAGCTGCAGATACTTTTTTTGAACCGTCTCTAACGTAATAAGCATCTGCTCACCATCTGCTGCATCATCTGTATTTATCGCTTTTTCATCAATATTTATCTCCATCTGTTCCATTCAGCAAACCCTCCATTTCTTCCTATGTTGCCCTACCATTTACTCTAATAGATTTTTAAAAATATTATTAAATTGCAAAAATCTCCTTTCCTTCAAATAGCACAATCCGGCTTCGTGCAAATTCATATAATTCTGTCTGAGCCATAAGTCTGCCTATTCTCCTAGGCTGACCGTTTGTGATTGCATCCTTTTCTAAAATATATTTATCCGGCTTTACCTTGACTTTTATATCCGGTATCACTTGATGGATGGTCTTTCGTATCAGTTTTTTATATTTTGTCAGGTCGATTTCATCTCTTAGTTTAGTATCAGCTAGAACATATTCCCGGTACTTTTTCCCTC
>CADBMH010000402.1 GCA_902795705.1 uncultured Lachnospiraceae bacterium
CTCTTTCTTCCCGTCGTAAACTCTTTCCATTTCACTCTTTTTGCTTCTACCGTTTTTTTATTTCACTCAATAGTAATTGTAAAATTTTCTTTTTCCTCATACGGCTGAAGGGATGCACGGATAAAATTCTCCGCATTTTCCCTTGCAATATCTTTTAGCGCCTGATCTCTCCTTACCTTACTGTCAAGATCCTGTTTACATCGCTCATAGGATTTTGCAATAATAGTTTCATCCTCATCCACATCGATAAAATCCAAAGATTTTTGATCGACCACAACATCCTGAACCTCGATTTCGGGTAATATTACTTTGATTTCCTTTCCTTTCTCATCAATAGCATAATCTAACTTCTCCGGATCAAATCCCATTCTTACTGTCCCCTCATAAGCGACATAATATTTCCCGTCTTCCCCATAGATTTTTGCAATGGAATTATAGGAAGCCTCCAAAGTGGAAAACTCATTGATCTCAAGTGTCTCCTTTAGCTGCGACTCAGAAACGACTGCAACCTTTCCTTCTCTGTTTGTAAAGAGATTCGGAACTCCCATAAACTTCTGTGGGATAAAATAACAGACACAATAATAAATCCCCAAAGCAGCAGCCATCACAAAAATGACAGTACGCCCTGCCTTACTTCCTAAAATTTTCTTCAGGAGATTCAGAAAAAAATGCTCTTTCTTTTCCTCTTCTTTTTCTTCTTTATTCATTCTTGTTTCCCCTTAACCTTATCTTCCGCAGACCATCAATCTATGATCTCATACAAAAGTCCCAAAAGCTCCTTTGTCTTTTCCCAGCCCAGGCACGGATCGGTGATGGACTTTCCATAGATTCCCTCTCCGATCTGCTGGGAACCATCCTCTAAATAGCTTTCGATCATCAGTCCTTTTACAATTCCTTTGATATCCTCTGAAATATTCCTGCTGTGAATCACATCCTTCGCTATGCGGATCTGCTCTAAATACTGCTTTCCCGAATTGGCATGGTTCGTATCGACAATAATTGCCGGATTTTCAAGCTCACGCTCCTTATATGCCTCATAGACAAGTCTTAAATTTTCATAATGATAATTTGGCTTACTTCGTCCGTAATTATCCACATAGCCGCGCATGATCGCATGTGTCAATGGATTTCCCGTCGTCTTTACCTCCCATGTCCGGTAGATAAATTCCTGCTCATGCTGTGCTGCCGTAATCGAATTCATCATGACCGAAATGTCCCCGCTCGGCGGATTTTTCATGCCAACAGGAATCCCGACACCGGATGCCACCAGACGATGCTCCTGATTCTCAACCGATCTCGCTCCGACAGCAACATACGAAAGCAGGTCTGAGAGATATCTGTGATTGGACGGATAGAGCATCTCTTCCGCACAGGTAAAACCGGTTTCCTTCACGATACGGGTATGCATTTCCCGGATAGAGATCAGACCGCTTAACAGATTTTCTTCCTTTTCCGGATTCGGCTGATGCAGCATTCCCTTATAGCCGGTTCCGGTTGTCCGTGGCTTATTCGTATAAACTCTTGGGATAATGAAAATCTTATCCTCTATTTCCTTCTGTACCTCGCTCAAGCGGTGCATATAATCTACGACTGCTTCCTCATCATCTGCCGAGCAGGGACCGATCACCACTAAAAATTTATTGCTCTTTCCGCGAAAAATGTCCGCAATCTCTTCATCTCTTTTTTCCTTGATTTCCTTTACCTCATCAGTAAGAGGAAACTGTTCCTTCAGCTTTTCCGGTGTCGGAAGCTGCCTTAAAAACTCCATCTGCATTTCCATGATTTGTTTTCTCCTTTATCTCTATTCCCAAACCTCATCCTCTTCTATGACCTGAATCTCCAGATAGTCAAAATCAATCTCCTCAATAAAAGAATCCCTGGAAAATCTGGTCTTGTCTATCCGCTTAAACTCCCTAATATTCACATCCAGCCAGATCGGCTTTGCCAGATCAAACGCATAGCAAATCTCTTCCACAGCATCAAAAACCTTTTTTGTGCGGTTTTTCTCCGTCTGAGGCGCACTGTCCACAATTGTAATATCCTGAAGAAGACGATTTTCCTTCCAGATTTTCCCCCACATTCGAAACATCGCAGCACCTCATTTCTTATTTTCTTTGAAACTCCAATACCGCTTTTCCGTTATCCCATTTCATCGTATCACCGGAAATTTCAACCGTATATTCCGACTCCATGCCATAGTCCGAATAATTGACAATGATCTTGTCCCCTTCTAACCTGTATGTATCACTGTTTGTCGTAGAAATCGGCACTCCGGAGGTGATATCAATACTCTCTGAGTAAGTCATATCCTCCTTCAGTTCCATCGTCTTTGTACCGTCACTTAAGCTCTGTACCCAGACTCCGGACACATCCTCTACAGTCAGACCGTCTCCTTCGCCCGAACCGCATGCTGCAAAAAACACAGGA
Organism: uncultured Lachnospiraceae bacterium; assembly: GCA_902795705.1. Classification (GTDB taxonomy): domain Bacteria; phylum Bacillota; class Clostridia; order Lachnospirales; family Lachnospiraceae; genus Butyribacter. The sequence continues at coordinate 2,428 of CADBMH010000402.1, forward strand.
CAGAAAAAGACTGCCATTACTGCAAAAATCCTATATGCTTTCTTTAGCATCTGTTTCATAACTCTCCTCCTGTTCCTTTATATATCGTTTTTCATTATACATTGAAGTATCTTATAAATCAATGCAATTTTTTAAGCTGATATATTATTCTTCTTAATAATTCTTTATAAAAATCTTAAGATATGGTAAAATCAGTATAGCATAAGATAACAAAAGACCGTTATGATATATTCCTATGGGATTTCTGACCGATGAAGTAATTCCGGGTGATAAGCTTTTTACAATTCCAAATGCAAATTTATATATGTTTGGTGTGTTGATGTCAAATGTACATAATGCATGGACGAGGACAGTGGGTGGACGATTAAAAAGTGATTATAGTTATTCGACTACACCAAATGGAAAAAAATGCGTTCCGGAACAGAAAGATTTTGGCTTTTTTCTGCGAAATAAAATGCCACCGTACCATCGTATTTTTCAATATCTTCTGAAAAAACTGCAGACAGATTGCAATAAATATTCTCCAGCCACTCAGAAGAAACATATTCAGAGCCAAGTGCAAAAGGAACACTGGAAAGTAATTTTTCCTTTCTGTCTTCTGTAAGTTTTAACGAAATATTTTCTCGTAAAAGTTCAATATCAGGTTCCTTCGTTAAATCTTCCACAAAGCCAGAAGCAAGCTGCAAAAGAAATTGTCCGGTTGCATCAACATCTTTTGGCTTTTTAAGAAATGCACTTTGATATAATAACCGGTACCTTTCCTGTTCACTAATTTCCCATGCTTTCCTGTCTTTGACAGAGTTTTCCTTTCTTTCCAAATAAAACCCCCTGCTCACTAAAAAAGAAATAATAGTCCGAGATTGCCTGTCCCTGATTCATAAACGAGTTCCTCCTTTCATTATCACCTTGTAGAAATCTTGTTAATATTCTTAATTAACACCGATATCGTACCGTCCGCATTGGTGATAAACTCCACCTGCTCAATATCCTCAAACTGCTCCATTGGGATATTGATTTCGATTCCTGTGTCCGTTTTTAAGTACTGCTTCTCAAATTTCTTCGTCGTCTTTTCACTCTGTGGCTTTACCTCTGCCTTTTCCATATGGTATTTTTCCATTTTCGCATCAAATTCTTCCTTGATCTGCGGCATATCTCCATACAGCTTTTCACTGACATGCTCCACATTCAATGCACCGGTATTCTCAATTTCCTCCTTGATCACGCTTTTGGCTTCCATTGCCTTTAAAGGTTCATCCTCAAAATGCTTTCTATTCACCTGCTCGACCGCCTTTGTCACGATATTCAGGCGTGTTTTTTGGGACATTGCTGCCTTACATTTTAAGAAAAGCTCCGAAAGATAATTGACCTTTTTTCCGTTCACCTCATACTTCTTTTCCACAAGCTGCACGGAAAAATCAGATAAATCAATGATTACTGCCTCGGAAAGCTTTACTCCTGTTGTCGGCAGGGTAGACTGATAGCAGATGATCTGGTTGACATTTCCCGCTTCCTCGGTATTCGTCATATGAACAAAGCTTTCTTTATAGTTCAGCTTCAGGATTGCCAGATGTTTTTTGCCGTTCACCTGAAAAGAAACTACCGCCAGATCCCCGGAAGGGATTGCAATATTGGCATTCATGATTTCATAAAGCTTTTCTGCCAGCTTTTTACTACTCTCCACAAGATTTTCCTCCGAAAATCCTTTTACAATCTCATAGACAGGAGATGCCTCTTCCTCATCGAAATAACATTTTTTCAGATCATCGCCCGAAAACAGCTTATAAATATGTGCCCTGAAAAAATCGTTGATAACAGGTGATAGTTCTAACTTTTCCTCCGAATAAACCGGATAGCCAAGCTCTCCATCCAAAATATGTACAATTCCCTCTCTGATAATGATTTCATCCTGCTGCATCTTTATTCGTATTCTCCTTTTCAAAAAAACTTCGCATAATTAAGCTTTCTTGGATATCAAAAAAAACTTAATTATGTCCGGTTATTATCAACCTGTAAAGCAAAAATTTTTCACATATTTTTATTTACAAATCTCTGTGATTTTATAAATATCCTCCTTTGTCACCTCAAAAGGTGTATTCTTTAACTTCCTGTCATTTTTCATCATTTCATCAACCATTTCCTGATATTCCGTATTACTTAACTTCACTTCACCAAGAAGCTCTTTAATCACTCCGGCAAACTGCTCTAAGCTTCCAAAACCCAAAGCCTGAAGTGCCATGATCACCTGTGGTTCAAAGGAGTCCGGAAGTGCCGCCAGATATCCCGGTAAAAAGACACCGACTGCTTTTCCATGCGGAATCCCCTTATGATAGGTCAGATAATAACTGAGCGCATGAGGAATCCCCGTGCTGGTATGCGAAATTGCCATCCCCGCAAGGCTTGACGCAAACATCAGTCTGTCATAATCTCCCTCCTTCGCCTCCATGCCAAACAAAACATCCGCTGCCGTCCCCCATACTTCCATCGCATATTGGCAGAGCATACGGCTATAGTCCGTCGCCTTACTGTGAAAATAACTTTCCAGTACATGACCGAGTGCGTCGATCGCAGTATTCGTGAGTACGGAAAGTGGTGCTTGCTCCAGATATTTCCCGTCAACAAGCGCCAATACAGGGAAAATATGATGAGCAATACTTGATTTTGTCTGAAGATCGTCTCTGGTCAGTATCGCATATGGTGTTACCTCAGAGCCTGTCCCACAGGTCGTCGGCACCTCAACCACGGGAAGTGCCTGCAGGGAAACATTTTGATAAAGAACCTCCTCTGAGCTGTCCCTGTTTCGAATCATAAGTGAAATTGCCTTCGCTGCGTCCATCGGAGAGCCCCCACCGACACCGATTACAAAATCCGTTCCCTCTTTTTTTCCAAGAGAAGCTGCCTCCATCACACAGGCAATCCCCGGATTTTCCGGTACTCTGTCATAAATGACATAAGTGGTTCCCTGTTTGTCCAGTCCGTCCGTAACATCCTTTAATGCGCCATTTTTCTTAGATGACTGCCCTCCGGTCACAATAAGTGCCTTTTTTCCAAATCCGGCCATCTCCTCACTATGATTTTTTACTGCATCTGTTTCCTGATAAACCTTTGTCGGCATATAAAATTGATTCATGTTCTCTCTTCCTTTCTTTTCATTAATGGTGCAAATTGATAAGCTCATAAAGAGGTTTTCTCTGTTTTTTCCTCGTCACCTCAACGAGTCCCAATTTTGTCATATCTACTAATTTGGTCGGCACAGAATCCTTTTTCAGTTCCTGACGGAATACCCGCATCAGCTCTTCATTTGCCTCTGGTGACTTCATATCAATAAAATCCACTATAATAATTCCCGAAAGGTTTCGAAGCTTCAACTGTACGGCAATCTCCTTTGCTGCTTCAAGATTGATTTTCAAAAAATGCGCTTCAATATCCTTTTTCTTTCCGATCGCCTTTCCGGTATTCACATCAATGGACACAAAAGCCTCCGTTGGTTCAATTACAAGATACCCGCCGCTTTTTAACCAGACTCTTTTATAAAGTGCCTTTTCCAAGGTTTTCTCAATATTATACACAGCAGAAAATTTCCCGTTTTCCTCTTTCCAGAGTGAAACCTGACATTGTTCCTGCCAATGGTGCTCTTTGATGTACCGGTCCATTTTCTCATACAAAACTTCCGAATCCGTCTCAATGAATACAGCATCCTTCTTATACATATTTTTTATCTTTTCCAGATAGAGCGGCTCCGTTTCATAGAGCTTGCTAAAGACGGTTCTATGTATTCCCTGCATCACAATTTCATGATATTTTTTATCTAATTCCAGAAATTCCTCCTCTAAAAGCTCCTTCGGAACACCGGCACTGTTTGTTCTCGCAATCAGCTCATAATGCTCCGACTCATACGGGGAAAGGATTTCATGTAACCTCTCCTTTTCCTTTTTATCCTTGATTTTTTTGGAAATGCTGACACCCTTTTTCCCAACACAGAGCACCAGATATTTTCCGGATATATCTAAGATACAGCTTAGCGTCGGCGGCTTCGTCTTTACTGCCTCTCTCTCGATCTGAACGATCACTTCATCTCCTGTTCCGATTTTTTCTGTCACTTTCTTTCCGGTATGATTGGTAAAAACAGGCTTTACCTTATCTGTCAAAGGCAAATATCCCATCTGTCCTTTTTCAAATTCTACAAATGCTGCACCGATATTTTTTACGATATTTTTAACCTTTCCTACATAAATATTGCCTAAAAGTGCAGAAGACTCCACAGGCTCTGCCAAAAGCCCTGTAATCCTGCCCTCTTCGTAAAAGGCAGTCAGAATATGATGCTTATATTCCGTGATCAAAAGTTTATTTTCCTCTTTTATACTCATTGCTGCAAGCTCCTTTCCGGCAGCTTAATTTATCCATTTGCTCCCATACTTTGATAACGAAACAAGTTCACAACGCGGCTCTGTTGTCAAGGTATGTACCTCTCCCTTTTTCATGTTCAGATCTCCGTACATTTCCAGTCTGTGAATCTGAAAACAGAGCGGATCAAATATCTCTCCCTCCTGCCCGCACAGTGCTTCTAAAACAAGTTCCGGTTTAATGTTTACTACACTTCCCGCAGTAAGCTGTACATAGAAAAGCGGCAGAACCGTTTCATCTAAAGAAATCTGTCCGTAATTTAACCCTGTAAAGTTTTCGAATGCTTTTCTGTCTTCCGTCAAAAAATAAATATTATCTTTAATGTCTGTCATCTTTTCCGAGCGTTTCGTCTTTTTTAGGATTTCAATCTTTTCCCTGGAGTTTAAATGAGATAACACTTCTTTTCGGCGCTCCGGATCGGATAGAAAGCTTGTCTTATCTGGTTTTAAGGCTACAAGATAATCACAGGCAGCTAACACTGCCATGGAACTTTTACTCTCTTCCTCTAACAAAGTAAAATCTGTCACTGTAATCTCTTCATTCATCTGTGCATTAATCCGGCTCAAAAAATCTTCCTTTTCCATCGCATGCTCCAACACAATATCCAAATATTCCCCGTCACTGCTTAGTCCGATCCCAAGCGGTGACGCAAAGGACATCAGCTGATGGGGCGAAAATCCCTGACTGTAGCTGATTTCAATATTTGCTCTTTTCATTGCCTTTTGAAAATAGCGCATCACATCCAAATGACCGATAAAACGCATCGAACCGATTTTAGAAAATTTTAATCTTGCTTTCATGTCATCCTCATTTCATAAAAAACAAACTTCATTAATTTTTAATCTTTTCTTCTGTCATCAGGCAGAAATGACACATTCCCCACATCCGAATTTTGCAGCTCCGCAGCCGGAACATTTTGCCCTGCAGTTTGGTGTCACAACAGCCTCCTTCGAACGCTTATACTCCTTCAAAAGGAAACGCTTTGTCACACCGATATCAATAAAATCCCAGGGAAACAGCTCGTCCTCACCGCGTTCCCTTTTCAAATAAAAATCCATCGAAATCCCATGCTCTTCAAAAGATTTTTTCCAAACATCGTATTTAAAAAATTCGCCCCAGGCGTCATAGATACAGCCCTCTTTATATGCCTGTAAAATCACATCGCAAAGTCTTCTGTCACCTCTTGCAAACACGCCCTCAAGCTCGGAAACATCGGCATCATGGCAATTATATTTAATACTCCTTGCATTGAGCTGGCTTTTTACCTTGCTTAATAAAAATTCACGCTTTTCCTCTGCTTCCTCCTTCGAATTCATCGGCGCCCACTGAAACGGCGTAAACGGCTTCGGTACGAAGATTGATGTACTGGTCACGATATTTACCTTTCCGTTTCGTTCCTCCTTCGGTATCGTATAATATTCTCTTGCAATCTTATCCGAAAGCACTGCAATCTGTTCAATATCATCGAATGTTTCTCCCGGAAGTCCTAACATAAAGTAAAGCTTCACCCGGTTCCAGCCTCCTAAGAAAGCGTCCATCGCGCCTTTTAAGATCACTTCCTCCGTCAGGCCTTTATTGATCACATTCCTCATTCTCTGTGAACCGGCTTCCGGCGCAAAGGTCAGACTGCTTTTCCTGATGTCCTGTACCTTGCTCATCACATCCAGTGCAAACGCATCAATTCGAAGCGATGGCAGGGAAATATTCACGCCCTTTCCCTGAAATTCGTCAATCAGCCAGTAAACGAGATCAGAAAGCTCTTTATAATCACTCGAACTTAAAGAGCTCAGAGAAATCTCCTCATAACCGGTGGATTCTAACATCACCTTGGCACGCTGCTTTAAAAACTCTAAACTCCTCGGACGGATCGGCCGGTAGAGCATGCCTGCCTGACAGAAACGGCATCCTCTGATACAGCCTCTCTGAATTTCCAAAACCACCCTGTCCTGCGTTGCCTTAATGTAGGGCACCAACGGTCTTTCCGGATAGAAGGTATCTGACATATCCTTTTCGACCTGCTTTAATATCGTCTTCGGCGCCTCCGGTATGGTCGGCACGAAAGACGCAAGTGTCCCGTCATCATGATAAGAAGCCTCATAAAACATCGGGATATAGAGCCCCGGAATCTGTGCCGCTTCTTTTAAAAAATCCTCCCTCGTACCATTTTTCTTTTTCCATGCTTTATAGGTATCTAACAGCTCTCCGTAAACCGTTTCCCCCTCACCAATATAAAAAATATCAAAAAAATCAGCAATCGGCTCCGGATTATAAGTACACGGACCACCACCGATCACAAACGGATCCTCTGTCATCCTGTCTCTTGCGCACAGAGGAATACCGGAAAGATCCAATATTTGTAAAATATTTGTATAACACATCTCATACTGCAGGGTGATTCCTAAAAAATCAAAATCCTTTACCGGTTCCTGACTTTCCAGTGCAAACAGCGGAATATGCTCCTCCCTCATCAGCCTGTCTAAATCCATCCAGGGAGAATATACCCGCTCACAGTAGGTATCCTCCCTGAGATTAAACATATCATATAAAATCTGGATTCCAAGATGAGACATACCGATTTCATAGACATCAGGAAAACACATACAGAACCGGATATCCACCGCTTTCGGATCCTTTTTTACCATATTGATCTCACCGCCGATATACCTGGCAGGCTTTTCTATTTTCAACAGTATATCATCACTCAGTGCAAGCTTTCTCATACTACTCCTTCATATTTCTTATGGTATTACCGCCTTCATTACCATCTGTGCCTTGTCCATCAGTCTCCTGTAGCTGCTGTCGTCCGACAGGATTTCTTCGATTCTTTGCTGATTCCATCCCTTATACGAAACATTCATGCGAAAAGCACAGATAAGCGTACAAAAAAGCATCACAGCCATGATAAAGCGATATAAGCCATAATGATGCTTTTTTTCCGTTTCCTTTTGTTCATAAAATGCTTCCCGGTAAGATTCCATTTCTATTTCCTCCCAGTATCATGTTGATGATATCGGATTGCCGCCAATCGGATATCACGGATTGCTTCCTTACGAAACGAATCCTTATTCATACCTATGAAAAAAATGAAAAAATAGAACCTTTCCGAAAAGAACTATCCCCATCCCAAATCCGGATATTCCTTTCTGCGATCTCTGTTTAACAAGATCCGGATCGCCTCATCCGGACTTTGATCTTCAAACAGGATCTTACAAATCTGCTCCACGATCGGCATAGAAACATAATACTTATCAGCAAGCTTTTTCACTGCTTTTGCCGAATATACTCCCTCAACCACCTGCTTTACTTCCTTTAGTGCTTCCTCCACGGTATATCCTTTTCCGATCAGATAGCCGGCATTATGATTCCTGCTGTGCTTACTTGTACAGGTTACGATGAGATCTCCGATTCCGGAAAGTCCGCTGATCGTCTCCATATTGGCTCCCATAGCGGAACCCAGTCTTGATATTTCTGCAATCCCTCGCGTAATCAGCGCTGCCTTTGTATTGTCTCCGTATCCCAGACCATCACAAATCCCTGCTGCAAGTGCAATCACATTTTTCACGGAACCTCCGAGTTCAATTCCGATGATGTCGGGACTGACATAAACGCGAAAACGCTCGTTCATAAATATTTCCTGAATAAACACGGCAGTCTCTTTATCGACACTTCCAACTACAACTGTGGTCGGCATGGCAAGCGCCACCTCTTCCGCATGACTTGGCCCCGAAAGCACGGAAATATCTGCCTGTGGGATCTCTTCCACCAAGATATCTCTTAAGGTACTCAGTGTCGCCTCTTCAATCCCTTTGGCGACATTGACGATTTTCTGCCCTTCCCTGATAAATGGTCTGGCTTCCTTTGCCGTTCCCCGTACAAAAGGAGAAGCTACCGCAAACACCACTAAATCTACATCCTTACAGGCATAGGAAAGATTCTCTGTTACTTCTACCGTATCCGGGAGCTTTACTCCCGGCAGACGTTCCTTATGTTCTCTATGTTCTCTTAACATGGCAATTTCTGATTCCACTTTTGACCAAAGGATTACCTGATGCCCCATTTTTCCAAGCATGATTGCAAGAGCAGTGCCCCAGCTTCCGGCTCCTAAAAAAGATACCCTTTTAGTTGCTGCCATCTTTTTCTGCCTCCTTTTCCTTTTTTGTCCGATATAATTTGTTTTCATTTCCGTGAATCAACCGTACAATGTTTGCACGATGTTGAAAATAGGCAAATAATGTAAATAAAAGACTCACTATCATCATATGTACGAAAAAACGATCATCTCTGTATAAAAGAAAAGTATTGACCGGGATAAACCATGCCACGATCAGAGAACCGACAGACACATACCTTGTAATGGCAACAACACTGATAAAAATCGCAAGTCCGATCGGAATCATCAAAGGATGCGCCGTAGAGATGATGACCGCTGCTGTCACGGCAATCCCCTTGCCGCCCTTAAAGCCAAGATAAAACGGATAATTGTGTCCCAGCACAACCCCCAGTCCACAGTAGAGGCACAGCAGATACCAGGGTGTCGTAACAGGCAGACAAAAACGGATCACAAAAATCGGAATGATCGCTTTCAAAATATCACCGGTAAATGTGACCAGAGCAGGAAGCTTGCCGAAATTTCTCAGTACATTGGTAGTTCCTGCATTCCCGCTGCCAAGCGTCCTGATATCCTTATGATAAAACCGCCCCACAAAATATCCGGTAGAAATACATCCGCAAAAATATCCGGCTACTACACACAATATAATTTCCAATATCATCTGCTGCATAAAATCCCCTCCTGATTTTATTTTTCCTTACGTTCCCTGACGAAAAATCTGAGTGCCGTTCCGCCAAAGCCAAATGCTTCTCTGATCTTATTTTCCAGATATCTGGTGTACGAAAAATGCATCAGCTTTTTGTCATTGACAAATAACACAAAGGTAGGCGGTTTCACACCCACCTGAGTCATATAAAAGATTTTCAAACGTTTTCCCTTATCGGAAGGCGGTTGCTGCATCACAAGCGCCTCTGAAAGAATTTCATTCAAAACACCGGTTGCGATACGCAGATTTTGATTCTGGATCACAATATCAATCTGTTCAAACAATTTCGGAAGGCGCTGTCCTGTCTGCGCGGAGATAAATATGATCTGCGCATACGGCATGAACGAAAGAACCCTGCGAATATCCTCTGTATATTTTTTTACAGAAGAATTGTCTTTTTCGATCGCATCCCACTTATTAACGGCAATGATGATTCCTCTCCCTCTGTCATGCGCAATCCCTGCAATCTTTGCATCCTGTTCTGTAACACCTTCCACAGCGTCAATTACTAAAACAACCACATCTGCACGCTCCACTGCGGAAACCGTCCGTAAAATACTGTAGCGTTCAATATCTTCTTTTATTTTATTCTTTCTGCGGAGACCTGCTGTATCGATAAATACATATTCCCTATCTTCACATATGACAGGCGTATCAATCGCATCTCTCGTGGTTCCGGCTACATCCGAAACGATTACTCTTTCCTCTCCTAACAGCTTGTTAATAATCGAGGACTTTCCGACATTTGGCTTTCCGACGATCGCGACTCTCGGGCGCTCATCCTCCTCTTCCTCCAGATCCTTCGGAAAAAGAGCAGTTACTTCATCAAGCATATCTCCGATCCCGATTTTCCCGGTAGAGGAAATCGGATGAGGATCCCCGACCCCTAAATTATAAAACTCATAGACATCCGGCATCCATTTTTCAAAATTGTCTACCTTGTTCACAACAAGAACAATTTCTTTTTTCGCCTTCCTGAGCATATCGGCCACCTTGAAGTCCGCATCGACCACACCCTGCCTGACATCAACAAGGAAGATGACCACATCAGCCATCTCAATCGCAATTTCCGCCTGCTCACGCATATGCCTTAACATGCCGCTTTTGGTGTCCGGCTCAATCCCGCCGGTATCCATCAGAGTAAAGTGATAATTTAACCACTCCACATCTGCATAGATCCGGTCTCTGGTCACTCCGGGAGTATCTTTCACGATCGCAATGCGTTCACCGGCTAACATATTAAATAATGTCGATTTCCCGACATTTGGGCGACCAACGATCGCAACAATTGGTTTACTCAACTTTTCGTCCTATTGCAGTCAGAGATTCCGCCTGCCCTTTCTTCATTTTGTCTTATTCATACTATTTTTCCACGGCATTTTTTGTCAAATACTCTGCTACCGTATCGTAGAGAAGATTTCCATAAATCAGCTCTCTTGCAGAACCGCCGTAGCTTTTCTGAAACTGCTCATCCAAAGCCTTTTCATCCGCCACGCTGTAGGAGGTGATATAATTTTTAATCTGATCTTCCAATTTGCTCTCATCAACCTTAAGATCTTCGGCCTGTGCAATTGCATTATAGACCACCTGACCTTTGACCTGTGCCTCGACATTTTTCTTTAAATCTTCCTCATACTCAGACTTTGATGAATAATTCTGTGAAATAAAATCATCCATTGTCATATTTTGCGTACTGATATACTGTTCAATCGGTGTGGTAAACTGCTTTTTAATTTTTTCAGACAGCTCTTCCGGATATTCTTCTAATTTCGTTTCCTCTACTACCTTTTTAATTGCTTTTTCTTTTATAATATCTTTTCTGACCTTTGTTTCATAATCCTTTAATGACTCATAAGTAGAAGAAAGATTTTTGCTCACAAAATCATCATCAAATTTCTGAGAAACCTTTTCGCCCTGTCTATAGTTTAATGTTACGGTAAAAACAGCATCCTTTCCTGCGACATCCGCACTGCCGTAATCCTTAGGAAATGTAACATTGATATCCACGGTAGTTCCGATTTTTTTCCCGATCAAGGAATCTTCAAAACCCGGTATAAAAGCACCGGAGCCAATCGTCAGATTATATCCATCCGGATTCGTCTCCTCTGTACAGGAACCTCCGTCAAATTCTTTTCCGTCAATCTTCCCTACATAATAAATATTGACCGTATCTCCCTTTGCAACCTTGCCTGTTTTCACTTCCTCATACTTCGCATAGGTAGAAAGCTGTTCGTCCTTTTTTTTCTGCAGCTCCTCATCAATTTCTGATTTTTTTAATGGAATCGTTTTATACTCTGCCAGCTTCTTTATATAAGAAGCAGCATCCGGTACTCCTAAGACAGCATCTTTCCCTGTATCCGCTTTTGTACTCTCTGTCTTTTTCGAAGATTCTTTCTTCTCCTTCGAACCACAGCCGGAAAGCGTACCGCAGGTAAGGACTGCTGCTAAGGCAATCACTCCGGCTTTTTTATAAAAACTTGTTCCAAATAAATTTTCTTTTCTCAAAATCATCAACCTCCATCACAATTCTTGATTATATTTTCCTGTAACAATCCTTTCATAACACATAATATAATCATTATAAAGCATACATTCTCTTTTATACCACAAATAGGATAAAAAATAAAGTCATTTCACAAAAACTTCAAAAAGATTCACTGCAAAAATTTGATTTTCATTCCCTTCCATGATAAAATGAACTCGTTAAAGTTCATTCAGGAAGAAGGAGGACGATACATGGACACGAAAAGAATTGTAGTCGCACTTGGTCACAGTGCACTTGGGAAGACCTTTCCGGAACAGAAGGAGGCAGTGAAAAATGCCGCAATCGCTATCACTGATCTGATTCAGGCAAAATATCAGGTAGTCATTACGCATAGTAATGGTCCACAGGTCGGCATGATCCATGCTGCAATGACGGAATACAGCCGTTTAGAACCCGGAAATACCGTAGCTCCCATGTCTATCTGCAGTGCCATGAGTCAGGGATATATCGGCTATGATCTTCAAAATGCGATACGCACAGAGCTTTTGGATCGTGGAATCTATCGACCGGTTGCCACGATCATCACACAGGTCCGCGTTGACCCTTTTGACACAGCATTCTCCTATCCAAGCAAAAAAATCGGACGCTATATGAATGAAGAAGACGCCAGAAAAGAGGAAGCAAAAGGAAATCATGTTACAGAAACAGATGGAAAAGGCTATCAGCGAATCATTTCCGCTCCACGTCCGATGGAAATTTATGAAATTGATTCCATCAAGGCATTAATGGATGCCGGACAGGTTGTCATTGCCGCGGGCGGTGGCGGAATCCCGGTACTACAGCAGGGAACACGATTAAAGGGTGCCAGTGCTGTCATCGAAAAAGACCTGACCAGTGCATGTCTCGCCGAAGAATTGAATGCAGATGTTCTTCTTTTACTTACCGGTGTTGAAAAGGTGGCATTAAATTTCGGAACAGACCGCGAAACACCAATCGATGTAATGACCGTTGAAGATGCTACCAGATATATTGAAGAAAAGCAATTCACTACCGGCGCCATGCTTCCGAAGGTGGAAGCTGCCGTTTCCTTTGCTTCATCAAAAAAAGACCGCAGATCAATCATTACGAGCATCGATACGGCCCTTGCAGGATTGCAGGGAAAGACCGGAACGATCATCACCTGTTGACCATTTTTATTTTTTGCCCTGGCAAATGCCAACCAAATTTCTATATGATAATAAAGCAAGGTATCAAAGAGCATGTGCTTCACAAGATTTTACGCAAATGCTTTTTGATACCTTTTTCATTTTAATCCCTCATGCCGGAGCAATTATTGATGAGATATCTTCTAAAATCCTTTCGAGGATTTTTCACACTATTCCTCGACAAAATGCTCTTCATAATATTCATCTGCCAAAAGCTCCAAAAAGTTGACCGGTTCTCCCGGATATTCTTTCATTAACAGTGTTTTAATATGCGCTGCGGCCAAAAGATCGTTTTCCGAATCTGATACAGAAGCATCCTTCCAACCGGAAATCATATCATCTGTTACATGCTCTTCCATCCAGCCGTTGATTTCTTCTATCTTTTCCTGTTCTTCCGGAATCTGCTTCTTCAACTTTCCGGATTTTACCATGGATACCACTCCGGCAATTAAAAATCCGACAAAAAGAGCCGCAATTACCCAAAACGCAAATGGATTATGATAAGATATCGGAATCAGCTTAAGCTTGGAAAGAGCAAGATATCCAAATCCCAAAACACCAAATACTAAAAATGTAATACCGGAAAATTTCATATCCTTATACTGATCTTCTTTTTTTACATATTCCTTTTTGGTTTTCTCATGCAGAAGCTCCGCTGTATTTTCCTCTACCTCTTCTGTAAACAGGGCATCCTCGGAAGCTTCTTCCGAACCGTTTTCCCCGCCTTCATCTTCATCTGCATCAGGTTCATCGGAAGATGTTTCAGCCCCCTGTTCCTCTGTTTCGCTTCCAATCTCTTGTTCTTCTTTTTCCTCCTCCTTCGCAATCAGATAGCCATGAAACATTTTTTCTGCCTGTTTTGCAGACTTTTCAGGAACTACGATTCGAAATGCACTTCCGTCCTCCGTTTCCTCCTTTACTGCTCCCTTCACCTTGGAATATTCAAAAAATTCCAGGATCTCATCGGCTGTCTTTTCATCTTTGATTTCACAAATATCAATATAATCTGCTGTTTCCGGTTTCTCGATCAAATCTGTACCACAATCAGCACAGACAAGAATCCCCTCTTTATATTCCGTCTTACATTTTGGACACCACATTGTGCGTTCCTCCTTTATTCTTTTCCTTAGTGGACATATTAACACATATTTAAAAAAAATACAATTTATGTTATAATCGGAGGTGTTTTGCAGTTTGATGAGGCAGAATGGTAAAAATCAGGAGGTATCAATGAACTCTCTAAAGAACGACTTAAAAGCATTTTTAAAAAATCGGGATAATATCAAAAAGAGTATTCTCGTTTTGATCCTTTTCGTATTGCTTTATTTTATTTTTGTCGTACTTGCCCTGCCATGTCCGATTCTTTTTGCAACCGGTATCTCCTGTCCCGGATGCGGTATGACAAGAGCCTGTATTCGTGCTGTACGATTCGATTTTAGAACAGCCTTCTTCTACCACCCTCTCTGGTGGACGCTTCCTGTTGCAGCAATCTTTTTTATCCTGTATCAGTCAAAACGGATTTCATATAAAGTCTATCAGCGTTTTCTGAAAATCTTTGCCGCTGTTTTTCTGATCACTTACGGAATCCGACTTCTTTTTTTTCAAAGCAGTGTCATTGTGTGGAAACCGCAGAACGGGATCCTTCCAACATTTTTTCGTTTATTTTTACATTAAAACAGACAGAAGTTTCTTGACTCCTGTCTGTTTCCATGTTGAATAAACTCGCTAGAGTTCGTTTTATCTTAATATGCTGTAGGCTCTGCTAATTTATTTAACTCATTCTGGATCAGGGCATATGTAACAATTCCCAAACCGATAAATGTTAAAATAAGATATACGATTCCGTTATTTGAACCGCCCTCTCCGCGTCTTTGACGAATCGTGTCTACTTTTTCACCTGCCTTATAGCACCAATACAGACCATAGATCCCACAGGTAATAATCGTAAACAACAGAACCATTCCACCGCTGGTGTCCTCTACTCCTACCGCCTGATTCAATCCATCTGCGAGAGTTACATACCAATACAGACCGTAGATGCCACAGGTAACGATTGATAATACAATACATAAGGCAATATTTCTTTCCTGCATTTTTTCATCTCCTCCTTTTGATTCATTCATGATATCCTATTACTATGCATTTTGATTTCTGAAATATGCATCTTAGTTCATTATACATGAATCGACTATATTCGTCAATCAAATTCTTATCCTGCCGGCTCCAAAGAAAATTCTTGCAAGCAGCCCGCCATTGTACTATAATCGGAGAAGTGACTTGCAAAACGGCGGTCTGCAGCAGACACCGTCA